>JAOZIG010000215.1 GCA_026014515.1 Candidatus Bathyarchaeota archaeon
AGGAACCCAACCCAGCCGGCTACATCTGGTCGGTTCCATTCAAGAGTATAGTCACTAGTGGTTCTTGGGTGTATGAATAGTTCTTTGATCTCCTCGACGGGGTGGGGGAAATCAGCGTTTTTGATATGAGGCAGGGATTCTTCAAGGCTACCGTGTTGTGTGATTAGCTTTAGGGCGGTTTTTGGTCCTATGCCTTTGATGCCATCTGGGTTATAATCGGTTCCAACGAGGATTCCTAGGTCTATTAATTGATCTTGGTTTAACCCAAGGTCTCGTTTAATCTTCTCCAACTCAAGTAGCTCTGGCTCGATCTTGATGTAAACATTCTTTCTAGGCAGTTTACGTCTTCCAGTGATACTCAGGTTACGTATGTGACGCGGAGCCCCATAGAGAAGACTGTCAAAGTCTTGGCTTGCTGCGCCCCATACATCGCCTTTAGCAGCCATGTATGCAGTCTGTGCCTCGCCTTCCCCGGGTGCCTGTACCCATGGGATGCCCATTAGGGTGAGGAGTTCTTTTGCCTCTGATATGATGTCTGTGGTTGCTACTACTGATTGCTGTCCGTAGCGTCTGGCTTTTACTTGGTCGCCGGTCTCTACTGCTTTCTCGTATTCTTTTTTTGCTGCTCTGCGGGTTTCTTGGCGTCTCTTGAGCACTGTTCGTTTGAACATGTGCGGAGTGCCATCAAAGACATAGACTATCTTGACACCTTCTTCCATCAGGTTACTGTTTCTGTATAGTAAGCCGCTGAGATGGCTTGTAATTCTACCTTGACGGTCTTTCAGGGGTTGTCCGTCTCGTCCACGAATAATCGATAAGAACTGGTAGAGGATGTTGTTTCCGTCAAAGGCGACGGCTCTTCCCTTAAGCTCAGGTATACTGAGCTTGCGTGCGTCAACGATGTCGCCTAGTTGGACACCCACGGTGGGTCACCTAGGCTAGTTCTACCCTGCGTTTTCCGCGAGGTATCCTGTAGACCTTGACCATGCCCTGTATCTCCATCTTCATGAGCATGATGTTCAGGTCATCTTCGTCAAACCCACTGAATGATTTCTTTACTCGTTTATGGAGTTCATCGAATTTGAGGGCGCCGTTGCGCTCCAGTAGTTCTACGATCTTTGAGGGTACTAGTTTTGTATCCATTTCTTTTCACTACGCAATATCTATCGGTGGCTTAGTCTGTTCCCTGAAACGTTGCTGAGTGTTCTCATACCAGTTGATCATCTCAGGGGTAATACTTGGAGCTATCTCCTTCATGGCAGCCTCAAAGTCAGATGTGGTGACATTATTTGACTCTGTGTCCCTTCTTAGAGCGTTCAATCCTGCTTCACGGACTACGCTGTCGATGTCCGCGCCGCTATATCCATCCATCTTGCGTGAGAGAGACTCTAAGTTAATATTCTCGTCTAACGGCATCTTCTCGGTTTTTAGTTTGATTATCTTGTATCTTGCTTCCTCGTCTGGTGGCGGCACGTATACTCGTCTATCGAACCTGCCGGGTCTCAGTACCGCTGGGTCAATGATGTCTGGTCTATTGGTCGCTGCCAAGACTACTACGTTCTGGAGGCTTACTAGTCCATCGATCTCTGTCAAAAGTTGGCTGATGACTCGCTCAGTGACCCTGCTGTCTGCTGCTGAGCCCCTCGCGGGTACCAGTGCATCGAACTCGTCAAAGAATATGATGCTAGGCGCCGCCATACGGGCTTTTCGGAATATCTCCCTGATGGCTTTCTCGGACTCACCCACCCATTTACTGAATATCTCGGGTCCACGGACGCTGATAAAGTTAGCCTCAGACTCGGTAGCCACGACACGCGCAAGCAATGTCTTCCCGCAGCCGGGTGGACCATGGAGAAGGATTCCTTTTGGTGGATTGATGCCAAGTCGCGTAAACCGTTCAGGTGTCTTCAAGGGCCACTCTACTGCTTCACGCAGATTCTCCTTGACGCCTTCGAGCCCGCCTACTGCATCCCAGTGGATGTTAGGTGACTCTATGTAGACTTCACGCATTGCTGTTGGGGTTACTTCCCTAAAGGCGTCTCTGATGTCCTGCTGTGTTACCTCCATCTCGTCCAGTACCTCATGGGGGATTCGTTTCTCCTCTAGGTTGATCTGGGGTAGGTAGCGTCTGAGTGCCTTCATGGCTGATTCACGACTCAAAGCCTCCAAGTCTGCACCTGTGTAGCCGTGTGTGATTTCAGATACTCTTGCGAGATCAACATCCTCGGCTAAAGGCATTCCTCGTGTGTGTATCTGAAGTATCTCGTTTCTTCCCTCGCGAGCGGGTATGCCGATCTCGATCTCTCTGTCGAATCTACCGGGTCTTCTGAGGGCTTCGTCTATTGCGTCTGGTCTGTTGGTTGCACCTATGACGATGATGTGTCCTCTGCCCTTCAAGCCATCCATTGATGCTAGTAGTTGTGCGACTACTCTGCGCTCTACCTCGCCTGTTACCTCGCTTCGTTTGGGCGCGATGGCGTCTATCTCGTCTATGAATAGTATGCTTGGTGAGTTTTTCTCGGCGTCCTCGAACATTTTTCTCATTCTTGCCTCGGATTCACCGTAGAACTTGCTCATGATCTCGGGTCCGTTGATGGCGTAGAAGTTTGCCTCGGACTCGTTTGCTACTGCTCTTGCTAGTAGTGTTTTTCCACAGCCGGGTGGACCGTGGAGCAGTACGCCCTTTGGTGGGTCGATACCAAGTCTCTGGAATATCTCTGGGTGTCTAAGAGGTAGCTCAACCATCTCTCTGATGCGTCTAATCTCCTCTTCCAAGCCACCAATGTCCTCGTAGGTGGTTCTGCTAGGCATCTCAAGCTCTGGGACAGGCTCGCTCATTATGCTGATCTCGGTTGTTGGAGCGATCTTGACTATCCCATTGGGTCTGGTGTTTACCACCATGAATGGTACGCTGTGACCGAGCATCATGATCAGTAGAGTGTCGCCTCTTGTGGCTGGGCGGTCAACGAGTCGGTCCTTTACGAACCTGATGAAGTCGTTGTCTACGCTGATCCTGATATCGACTGGCGCCAGTTTAACAGATGTAGCGTACTCTGCGTCTACCTTTGAGACTGTTACGAACTCGTTGATAGCCGCACTACAGTTCTTCCTTATGAAGCCGTCAACCCTTATGAGTCCCTGTCCTTGGTCTTCTGGGTATGCGGGCCATGCCTTGGCTGCTGTGGGTTTCTTGCCCTCTATCTGGACAACATCGCCCACGGTGACGCCTAGGGTTTTCATGGTGTCTGAGTCCATTCTGGCTATGCTTCTGCCTACGTCTCGCTGTTGTTTTGCTTCTTGTACTTTTAATTGGACGCTAGTCATTGATGGTCACCTTGATGAATATCACTTTCATGGACACGGTGGTTAATAAAAAGATTATTTAACCAAGGAAAACTGCCCGACTATTGTATGACCGGGGAGATGTAGACTTTAGTTATTACTTTTGGTTTTTGCACTGAACCATAACTGGACTTTAATGTAATTTATGCTAAAAAAGGGTGATAAAAAGCATTGAAACGTATACAGTGACCAAAAGAGATTGACATGCTATTCAATATTTCTCGGTATCTGGAATGTGAAAGTGGAGCCTTTTCCCAATCCCTCTGATTCACCCCAGATGTTTCCACCGTGAAGCTCAACTATACCTTTGCATATGCTGAGCCCTAACCCGTTTCCCCCGCTTATGCCTTCTACGTATATTCCGGGGAATGGCGTGAACAGCTTGAGTATATCCTCCTCACTGATCCCTACACCATGATCTGTTACACTTAAAGTTACATCGGATTCAGAAACATCAACTGTAATACCTATCTCAGATGAGTCTGGGCTGAACCGGGATGCATTCATAATGAGGTTTACCAGTACCTGCATTAACCGCGTGTGATCGGCTTTTATCTGGGCATCCTCACCTGTCAATGTGATTCTCTGATTACTCTGCTTCAAAATTGGGTCAATCTCATTGACCACATTGTCGATGAGTGAGAAAACATTGAACTCGGAAAGCTCAAGATCGATTCTCCCTGCGTCGATTCTCTGAATATCAAGTAACGTGGAGGTAAGTCTCTCTAATCGCTGCGCGTTCCGTTCTATGATCTGAAGATACTGCTCGAATTTTGGGTCAGGTACACAGACATCAGTCTGGATTAAATCCAGATACCCGCTGATAGATGTAAGAGGCGTACGAATCTCGTGGGTCGCGTTTCGGATAAACTCGGTCATAAGTGCCTTAAACCGTACAGCGTTCTCTGCCTTTATCCTCTCCTCGGCAAGCTGTCGTTCACTCTCACGCAGCCTTTCCTCAGCGTGTTTCTTAGCAGAAATATCAATACTCAAGAGGAAAACCCCTGCGGGAACAGGCTCAAAACGGAGCTCAAACCACGCCTGAGAGCCATCAGGATACGTGAACAAGTTCTCCATACTCTGGGGCACACGATCTCTCAAACATTTGGTTAGTTTTGGCCAGACTGCTGTATTCTCGATACCCGGATAGCACTCCATCATGGTTTTTCCTAAGAGTTCATCTAGGGTTTTTTGACTGTGCATAACAGCGACTCGGTTCAAGTACACGTACCGGAAATCTGGGTCAATAACCTGACACCCCTCTAACATGTTGTCCAGGATACTTCGCAATTTCCTCTCGGACTCGTTTACTTGTAGTTTCTCTTTGTGTTTTTCCACGATATCTTGGATATGATCCGCGAGAACCTGATACTCGTTTAATCGTTTGTCTAAAGCATCAAACTCGTTTGGGGTCGCTACTTCGGCTAACCGGTCTGAGCTTACTAGGCTGTGAAATAGCACAATCGGGGTCTCAAAGTTCCCGTTCATCTCGCCTATGTTGTTCCACTCGTCTTTGGAGATATTGTAATTGGTTAATATGCAGTCATAGTTGTTTGCGCTGAGTTCATCTAGTTCTTCTTCAATAGATTTTACAGATACAAGGTCAAGGTTGGGGTCAATTTTTTTGAGAATCCTTTTTGTCACCTTTACGCGATCCGAGTTATCATCAAGATAGAGTACCTTGATCAGATGATTTGAGGTGGATTTACTCAACGCTAAAACCTATAGAAAAGCATCTTCTGTGAATTAAAAACCTTATCAAGTTACATTACAAGACTAACGACATTGATTATATGTATTAAGAAGCATCTGAAAACAAAAGAGAATATATAGACTATTAGATAACGTCTGTTGATTTTGCCAAATCTATAGCGGTCTTCTCATCGAGATCAATCTTGTTCAGAATCGTATAACGATCAGGACGTATAGAACGAGCCAACCTTAACGCTTTAATGATGGTCTTACCCGGGATACCAAGCTCCTCAGCGGTTGTAGGCGCACCAATGGTCCTCAAACCTTCCCGCAAACCCTGCCAGTTCAACCCATGAAGCTTAGCCATCATAATACTACCTACACCACACTGCTCACCGTGAAGTGCAGGAGCTTCTGCAATCTGGTCCAAAGCATGACTAAAAAGATGTGAGGACCCGCTTGTTGGTCTACTGCTACCGGCAATACTCATTGCTACTCCGCAGCTTACAAGTGCCTCAAGAAGCGTCCTAATGCCCTCCTCTGTGCGTTCCTTGATTATCCGGGCGTTCTCAATCACATGCTGACTGCTCATCAGACTCAAGCTACCAGCGTAAACCCCATAATAATCATTGTTCTCACGGTGCGCAAGTCTCCAGTCACGGACCTCAACCGCCTTACAGATCATATCACCACAGCCAGCAGCTGTAAACCTGTAAGGAGACTCCTGAATGATCTTGCTATCCATCACTACAGCGATGGGCGAAGAAGCCTCAACAGTATAAGGACGATCAGTACCCTTGATACTTGCAAGGCTACTGGCTATCCCATCGTGACTAGCTACTGTTGGGACACTGATAA
>JAOZIG010000198.1 GCA_026014515.1 Candidatus Bathyarchaeota archaeon
GAGACAGAAACGCTGTAGAGTACGTCATGAAGAAACTCAAAGAATATGGCTGTGAGGATGTTCATGCGGAGGAGTTCACAATCCATGGATGGACACGTGGACCAGCGACCCTCGAAATAGTTAGTCCAATTAAGAAGAGCTTTGATGTAATCAGTTTACCCCACAGCATAGGCGCTGAAGTGGAGGGTGAGCTTGTGTTCATTGGCCCCGGCGCGATAAAGGACTATGATGAGGAGAAGCTCAAAGGCAAGATAGTGATGGTTACCTCAGCGAGTCCACCGGATATGAAGCGGTTCCTCCACCGGAGCGAGAAGTATATGCGCAGCGTTATCGCGGGTGCGACTGGATGGATTTTCATGAACCATTACCCGGCGTATGGTCCACCAACAGGGGGTATCAACCCTGTTATCCCAGCGATAGGTATCAGCTATGAGGACGGCACATTCCTTACACGGCTACTGGAACGTGAAGGAGAAGTAGTGGTGAAGATCAAGACCACAGACCATAACCATGATACACAAACATGGAACGTGGTAGGCGATGTAGTCCCATCGAAAGCTGCTGATGACGAGTATGTTGTAGTGGGAAGCCACCTTGACGGACATGATATCAGTCAGGGAGCAGTAGACCCAGCGAGCGGAGCAGTCACCGTTATGGAGATCGCTCGTAACCTCTGTATGGTCAAGGACAAACTCAAGCGTAGAGTTAGATGTATGACCTTTGGCGCAGAGGAGATTGGTCTCTATGGTAGCTATGCTTATGCAGCGGAACATGAGGCTGAGCTTGATAAATGCAGGTTTATGCTGAACCTTGACGCAGCTGGTGGAGCGGGCAAGAAGGGATTGAACATCCATGACTACCCGTCCATCGAGAAACTGGTTAAGAAATGGGAGAAGGAGATGGTAGCCGAGGTGCCCACAAAGCAGGGCGTAGGACCATACAGCGACCACTGGCCATTCTTCCTCAAGAGCGTACCATGTGCAAGCAACAGTGACCCAACTGCGGTTCGTACAGGTAGGGGCTATGGACACACCAAGTATGATACGTTGGACAAGGTGGAGATTCAGAACCTACACTTGGCGGCGGCGAACCATACTCGGATATTGTTCAGGGTTGCTAACGAGGAGAACTGGAATCCACGTAGGAAATCCAAGCAGGAGATAGAGGACTTCATCAAGGAGCAGGGCTATGACAGGACCATCGCTCTCGCTGATGAGATGAGGGAGTATATCAAGAATAACTACAAGGAAATCCACCCCGAGACAAAGGAGTTTATGGAACGTAGCGGAGCCTGGTAGGCTCCCTCTTTCTATTTTTGGTATTGATTGTACGGCGTTTTTGTATAGATTAGTTTGTAATCAGGGGTTTTTTGGGGCTTTTTTCGTGGAGATAGTTGGTTTTGCGGCTTTACCGCGTTACCCCCCCCCTCTTTATGCTCTGTATGGTGGATAGGGTTTGTTGAACCCTAGTACTGACGCTATACCTTTTATTCGCTGGCAATTTCACATAGGTAAGGAACCATCATTGAGCACCACAGAAAGATACGATGTAACCGTCATAGGCGCGGGTGTAAGCGGCTTATTATCAGCTCTAGCTCTTGGAAAAGAGGGAAAAAAAGTACTGGTGATAGAACGGGCAGACTATATTGGTGGCACGTGTAGGACCTATGAGCATCAAGGCTACAAGGTTGATACTGGTCCACATATTATTACGCGGCTTGACTCGGGACCACTCAGGGTGCTCATGGACAAATACTTCGATGTGATTCCCTACTTTGTACCCTTCGGCAAATATTATCTTAGAATCAACAGACAGGTGAAGCAGTTCCCTTGGAGCGTCAAGGACTGGATGATGTTTGAGTTACTGCCTGTTGAGGACCGCTCAATGCTTGTGAAGATCATCTTTGATGTAGCCTATATGGCGAGCACTGGAGTGGATATGTCAAGAGTAAGTATAGCTGATATCACTCCTCGTAGTCTCTCACCCACGAGTCTAGCTTTCATCGACTATCTCAGCTACTTTATGTTGGGCACTGGACCAGTTAATGCTCCTGTTTCGCGTTTCCTTGATAGGAAGAGCTACAAGGTTGAGAAGCCCAAGGATGATAACGGTTTGACTATTCCCTATGTTGGGAAAGCTTACAATATGCTTGTGGGTGGACGACCAACAGACCAGTTCTACCCTAGAGGAGGAGTTCAAACCATCATTGATGCTCTCTCTTATTCGCTGCCTGAGAACGTAAAGATTAATCTAGGCGAGGAACTTTTGAAGGTAAACACGGAGCAAGGTGGAAATATCTCACCTGTCGTTTCCAGTGTCACAACTAGCAAAGGTACGTATGAGACTGATCTGGTGATCTATTCGGGGTACGCGACTGACTTGCCCCAACTGATTGACACACCTTTACCAAACTACTATGTGAATAACCTACAAAAGATCGAGAAGGTGAACAGCTTAAGCGTCTGGGTTGGCCTAGATGAACCCATTTTCAAGGATGAGGGAAGCGAGATGTGGGTCAGCACATCATCCGATACACTTCATACTTGGATGATACCAACATCAAACTATGACCCAAGCCTAGCACCAAAAGGAAAACACCTTGTAGGCTTTGCTTTCATTGTGCCACCGGATATGCCTCATGAGAAAGCAGAGGAGAGTGCACGACACACAATATTCAGCAACATACCTGCCCTAGAACGCCACATGAACATGATACACTACCAGCACTTGGTACCAGAGAAAGCCACATGGAGCATCCACGCAGGGTTCGGTGACATCAAGACACCTGTAAAGAACCTCTACTGTGTTGGCAGCGATAGCTTCAAGCGTAGCATGGGTCTGACCCGGGCAAGCTACAGTGTACACAAGATGCTTGACACCCTAGGTATTGAAGGAAACCTAGAGTAGGCACATCAATGTAAAGAGACTAGAAGTTTAGCTTAGCTACATATGCTTCGACGTCTGGTATGTAGCTGTCATCATCTATGTTTTCCGCCCTTATTGCTACAGTCGCTATAGGAGTCTTGCCTGATAGTTCCCCCATAGTGGCTAATGCCTTCTCAGGGTCATTACCGTTCATAGTGATACAGAAAGCCGCCTCATTGATCTGATCCTTGTGCTTGATGAGGAACGCTCTTGCTGGTGTTGATAGGTTCCCAGCCCATATTGGAGCAGCTAACACCAATAGTTCGTATTCTGATATGTCGGCGGTGATAGGATTTATCTCAGGTATCTTGTTTGACATGCTTTCTCTACCCGATTTGATGAACCCAAGCATACCGTTTCGTTTCTTTGGCTCCGTGATCTCTACGGTATCAGCATCAAGTCGTTCAGCAAGCGCGTTTGCCACTTTTCTTGTGTGCCCCGCCCTGCTGAAATATACTATTACGGTCTTCATAACCAAAAGAAATGCAGGTGTTAGCTAAAAATCTACATACAAATATGTCTTGAAATCCAATAATCAATAGAGATAAACGTGGTGATGGCATCGCCTAGGTATGCAGAAGTGCGATAAGGTCAACCTGCTCAAGCTCCAAGGACAGTACTTGATGTTCATTGTTGAGAACACAGCTGAGCTAAACATACTGGAACACATCGAACAATGCAGTGAATGCAAAATCAACATTATCAAGGCAGTCAAAGAAGACCATCCACTACCTGACTATGGTAACCTGTTCCAGCGTGAGTTTGACGACCAGACAGTACCACAGTACAGCGACTACAAGAAGCCAGAGAACTTTATTGATGCAAGGGTCCAGTGGAGAAAAAGAAAACTCAAGGAACTCATAAAAAACGCGGAGATAGAGCTAGCTGACCTAGAGACAAGGCTATAATCCGAGAACTTTCTCCAAGCCATCAATCGCCAACATATAATCGCTCCACATTCTTCCACCAGTAACGCCACCATCAACCACCAAGGCTTGACCATTCACAAAGCTACTATCATCAGAGGCAAGCCAGAGTACAGCTTTTGCTATGTCATCTACACTGCCTGATCGTCTAATGGGTTGAGCAGCTCTGAACGCGTCTTCAATGATGGGGAGCTTGGAGTCGGCTTCTTCTACGGGTACTCCACGAGCCAACGCAATCATGGGTGTGGGTATGAATCCGGGTAGTACACAGTTGACCCTGATGTTTTGTTCCCCTAGCTCCATGGCGACTGACTTTGTGAACTGGAGTACGCCTGCCTTTGATGCGCTGTAGATGTGGTTCCCGTATCCTGTACGGATGGCTGCGGTGCTTGCTGTGTTGATGATACTACCACCGCCTTGTTTGCGCATGACTCTCGCAGCATATTTGGTGCCTAGGTAGACCCCGCGTAGATTCACGGCTATGGTTCTGTCAAACATCTCGACTGTGACAGAGTCCAGTGGTCCTACTGCGCCAGCGATGCCAGCGTTGTTGAATATGCAATCGAGGCGTCCATGATGTTCAACCACGTAATCCACCGCTTTAACCACATCAGTTTCCTTACTGACATCAACGTGTAGATAATCAACCCCAATCTCATCAGCAACTCGTTTTCCTCGCTCATCCTGAATATCAGCCATGACCACTGTTGCGCCTTCTGCTGTGAAGAGTCGGGCGGTGGCTTCTCCTATGCCTGATGCACTTCCTGTGATCAATGCTACTTTTTCTTTGAGTCGTTTCATGGATAATCTGTGTGGTTTTGGGTATAAACGGTTACCATCCACTTCCATATAGGAGTAGTCTAAGGCTATACCGTCCACGATAAATACCTTGAAGACATCAAACCAATTATGCGGCAACTATACAGAGTAATCAAGCCCCACAAGGCGAGTTTCCCCGAGGCGTTAATCGCCAAACGAGGAGACAGGGTGAAAGTGGGACGCGAGGACCCTGAGATGGCGGGATGGTACTGGTGTCAGGACGTCAAAGGAATGGAGGCATGGATACCAAAGACACACCTAGACATAAACGGTGAATACGCTGTCTTCAACCAGCCCTACAATAGTATAGAGCACACTGTTGACTCCGGGGAGATAGTTCAGTATCTAGGAGAATCACTGGACTGGATCGAGTGCCTTGATAAAGAATGGAAATATGGCTGGATTCCCAGCCCAAAACTGGTGAAAATCTAGTCTTCTGGGTGGAGTTCGACTACCATCCAAGCCTCACAGCATATCCAGCCCGGGTGATGAACGGGTAAGGCAGCGCGCGCTGGTCTTCCCTCATAGTCACCGAATATCTCAATCAGTAAGTCTGTCATGCCATTGAGTACCTTGGGTTGGTCCATGAAGCCCTCTGCGCTGTTGATGAAACCTACTACCTGTAGTACCTGTTTGATCTTGTCAAGGCTGCCTAGTTGTGACTTGAGCTGAGCTAGACAGTTTAGTCCTACTTCTCGTGCGCCTTGGTATCCTTCCTCGATGGTTAGGTCTTTGCCAACCATGCCATTTTTGGTGGTGTTTGCTGGTCCTTGTCCGCAGCTGAATGCGATGTTGCCCGCCCACTTGGCGCCTATGTAGTTGCCCTTGTATCCGGGAGCCTCGGGTAGTTCTATGCCTAGTTCTTTGATTCTTTCTTCAACCTTCATAGACTTGACAACGCATTAGACTGTTTTAACTTTAACCAACCCTGTTTTATACGAGTCCACATTACCTCTTTTATGGGCGAATCAGCTTCACCGAGAACAAAAGCTACTCTTGAGGCGGTTCTCGTGACATTTCTATGGTCATCATCCTACATCTTTACCAAGTTTGGGTTAACAGACATCCAGCCGCTGACCCTTGTTGGACTTAGGTACCTCATAGCATCAATTGTATTGGTACCAATAGCCCTGAACCGTGGAGAACACAAAAAAC
>JAOZIG010000125.1 GCA_026014515.1 Candidatus Bathyarchaeota archaeon
CTACTGTACAAAATGCAGAACACCTATCAAAGAAGGAATAACTTACCGTAGAGTACATCATCGAGACGAAAAAGATGAAAAGAACGAGAAGAATGAGAAAAACGAGAAACACGAAGACCGCTATGGCGCAGTAATAGGCGGCTTAATCGTAACATGGCTAGGCGTACTGATGTTCCTCAGCAACCAGAACATGATCAGAGGAGGAAACTTTGGAGGATACTTCCTCATGGGAATAGGCGTCATACTCTTCCTCAGGGGACTGCTCGCATTACAGGAAACAGGATCAACAAACGAGTCCTTTGGGTTCTTTATCGGTGGAGGCGTATTGGTTGTCATCGGCGGCGGTATTACCTTCAATATTCAGGACTGGTGGGCTATCCTGTTGATAGGTCTCGGCTTGCTGATTGTCGTCAGGGGCTTCACTGAGCGTAATAGAAACCCATTACCCTAATGGCTCCACCCATACAACATTCTGTATAACCGGTGCTCCCAGACCACTCTAGGTTTGTCTCGCCCAAACACCCTGTAATAGTTTTTCCCCATGGCTTCTACTAGGTCACCTATCTTGTAGCGTGGCAGGATTGGCGTTGATATTATGAGTCTTCCCCATTCTCCTCTTTTGAGTTCGCTGAGCATTTTAACACCATCACGGGTCTCTACTTCAAACAGGTACAGGTCAAAGTTTGGTCTCCAATACGGGTAATCATCCATCTGTTGACCAAACGCGCCCTCAGTAGCAGTATACATCTCTATGACCGATACATCGCCATACATTTTCTGGAGTCTTGGCTTGTATTTGGTGTGTATCTTGGCGACGCTTGTGGTGTAGAGCACCTTCATATCCCATATGTCCCTTGGGTACACATTGTGGGTCTTCTTCAGGTACCTCGCGAAACCGGTTTGAACTGGTGCAACACCCATAATGGTGATGATGTTTTCGTCTCGTGCTTGCTGGTAGATGAACTCGTATCTTTTCTCCCAGTCATCGACACTGAGCCCCGTCTCCAAGGCATCAATCTCCTCCTGACGAGGCACCAACCCAAGACCCGCCATCATCGGGTTCAAACGAGCATAGGTACCGCTACTGAACCCGAACACCTGCTCCTCACCCCCTATCCGCATTACACGCGTGTTGCTTGGGAACTGGAGGTTGAGAACCCCACCCATCAGGGTGTTTAATCCCCCTCTTTTGAAGGCGGTTTTGAGTACAGCCCGTGCTCCGCCTCGTATCAGGTGGTCCATATGGGTCTCGGTTACTGGTATGATCTTGTTTTCTCCTGTGGTGCCCCTTGTCATAACCCATGTTATGGGCTTCTCTTTGAGTAACACCCCGTAATCTCCACGCCTTATCTCCTCAAACACTGGTTTGAGGTCATGGTATGTGACAACCGGCGTTTTTTCCCGGTACTCTTCAAGCGACAAAGACGGCTCTAAACCATACTTCTTACCGTAACCGGTCTCGCTGTAATCCTCCAGTAATACTTGTAGTAATTTTCTCTGAGCATTTTCAGGAGCCTCTATAGCCGTCTCGTATTCCTCTAGGTTTCGTTGAGCACGTTTAAGGGCGTCTGCGAACACAGACTAGACTCTGTCCACCCTGCTTTTTGGGGTTGTGATCGATTTAATAACCTGCATCTATTCCCTTAACCCATGAAACGTCAATTTGTACTCACCGTAGCCGAGTCCAAACGGCTCATAGCGAAAGCAGTCGCAGCACTACCCGAAGTCCAAGAAGCAATGGAGAACAGAACCGTTGTCGTAGCAACAGGCACCACAAACGCCTATGTACTTGAGGAACTCTGGGGCAAGAAGATCGATAAACGAGCATACAGAAGCGGCATAACCACCCCAAAAGAGCCTGAGAAAGACAAGACACCTCAAGCGGACAAGATACCCGACAAGGTGTTCATCAAAGGCGAAGTCGCGGACCAGTATGACCGTGTAACTATTGCCCCTGATTTGAAGAAGGGGGATGTCTACATCAAGGGAGCCAACGTGATCAACTATGATGAATACATGGCTGGAGTCCTCATCGGAGGCATGGACGGAGCCACCATCGGTAACGTCATCGGACACATTATCGGAAAACAAGTACAACTCATCATCCCCATCGGACTTGAGAAACTAACCTACGAGGACATCAACGAGCTATACATGCTGGCAAACGAGGAAGACTACGAGGGACCAAGAATGTGGCCCATCACAGGCACCATCATCACAGAGATCGAAGCACTAGAGATACTAACTGGTGTAGACGCGTACCTTTACAGTGCTGGTGGTATCGCTGGCGCTGAGGGTTCAGTCAGGCTTCTAGTCGAGGGCACTGATGAAGAAGTCCAAGAGACCTTGGAACTAGTTGAGTCCATTAAAGGCGAGCCCAGATACCTCCTGTAAACCAGAGCCTACGGGCTCAAACCCTTCTATTATTAACACAGTTTAATGTAGCCGTTAACCCGGCTCTTGATGAGCAACAACTCATAGACCCTGATGTAATCAAGAGGCTTACAGAGTATTCCCGTATCCAATCCGGGGAGACGGTTCTTGAGATTGGACCCGGTGCCGGAAATATTACTGAGTCTCTGTTGCATCATGCTCGGTACTTGATCTGTATCGAGAAGAACCAGAAATACATCCCAATACTAGAGACTCGGTTCAAAGAAGCAGACAACCTGAAGATAATCCACGATGACGCATTGAAAACCTATCTCCCCAAACACGATAGACTCGTCTCAAACTTACCATACATGATCAGTGAGGCGTTTTTCCAGCGAACCCTCCGACTGGGCTTCAAATCAGCCACATTCATAGTTTCAAAAGGCTTCGCTGAGACGCTATTGGCGGAACCCGGTGAAAAATATACAAAACTATCCTGGCAAGCACAGCTATTCTACGATATAACCCGTCATGAGGATGTACCAGCAACAGCTTATCTCCCCGAGCCAAGAGTATCAACCACCATAATATCTCTTGAACCAAGATTAGATCACTCAAAAACAGAGAAAACCCTCATAGAGTTACTCCAACAAGGCGACAAATACACGAAAAACGCGTTACGCGAATCCCTGATAAGATCAGAAGCATGTGAAACCAAGAAACAGGCGAAAACACTTGTCACCGATCTAGGGCTCAGTGATGATGTTCTAGGGTCATGGGCATCAAGACTCAGTCTAGAAAACCTACAGACCTTGGAAGAGAAACTATCTCATGTATTAACTGGTTAATCATTTATACCCCCACTACAGCGGTAAAAGGGTTCAAAGGTGAAACCGTTGGGGGAAACAAAAAACAAGGGCATATTCTACGGATACTGGATACTCTTAGGCACTGTACTTCTTCATTTTCTCGACTCTGGCCTCTACTTCTACGGGTTCAGCGTCTTCTACACTCCAATCAAACTAGAATACGCATGGAGCGCAGCCGCCATATCGGGAGCCATCAGCTTTTCACGCCTTGAAGGCGGCATCGAGGGACCTGTAGTAGGATACCTCATCGAAAAATATGGTGCACGAAAGATACTCGCCTTAGGCGTACTGATTACCGGTCTCGGCTACATGATGATGATATACGTGAACAGCGTATGGATGCTTTACCTTGTCTATGGTGGCGTCCTCAGCATCGGATACAACATGGGGTTCACCCACAGCCTAACAACCCTGCTCAACAACTGGTTCGTAAAGAGACGAGCAAGAGTAATGAGCCTCTACGCTATTGCCGCTGGTCTCGGTGGAGCCGTAATCGTTCCTCTACTCTCCAAATCAATCATGCTCTATGGCTGGAAGACCACGGCAATATACAGCGGGCTCGCCTTCTGGATCGTAGGGATACCCGCCACTCTAATATTCAGAAACTATCCTGAGGACATGGGGCTTCTGCCTGATGGCGTACCCGCGGTAGAACTGGACAAAGAGACCGTTGTAGCCCTTGAGGATGAGCCAAAGCTCACCACAAGAGAAGCACTACAGTCCGGCGTCTTCAAAAGACTACTGCTGGCAGAGTCATTACGCACCTTCCTCCTAGCATCAATCGTACTCCACGAGATACCCCACCTAGTAAACATAGGAATAGACGAGGTAACCGCAGCCGGAATCCTGGGCTTAATGATCTCCATAAGCATACCCGGGCGCCTCATCTTCGGGTTCCTAGGCGACTATATTGAGAAACGGAAACTACTAGCTGTTACAATGATAATACAAGGTATCGGTGTACTGGTCTTCGCATATGCATCAACAATAGCACACGTCTACATCTTCGTGGTACTCTATGGATTGACCTACGGCGGATGCATCCCATTACTGATGGCCTTCAGGGGAGATCTCTTCGGAAGGAAAAAATTCGCCCAGATGAGCGGCATCATGTCCCCCTTCAGAACAATCGGCAACGTGATAGGACCAGTATTCGCTGGATACTTGTTTGATGTCACTGGAAGCTACAAGATCGCCTTCATAACCTTCACATGCATCGCAATAATGTCCGGAATAAGCTTCTACTTTGTTAAAGGCGACCACATATAACTTAAACCATATATTCCTGTAACACCAAGCATCATATGGTTACTATGAAGGCTTTCGTTCTACTAAACTCTGAACTCGGACAAGAGTCCAAGATCATCGAAGCCTTGGAAGGTGTCGAGGAGATAACAAAAATCTACAGCCTGTACGGTATCTATGACCTTATCATCGAGATGGAGGCAGATACCATGGACAGGGTGAAGGAAGTTGTCTTCAACAAGGTGCGCCGACTCGACAACGTGAAAAGCACAATCACCTTACTCACATATGGAGACCCAGTCACCAACGAGTAAGTTCCAAAAACCCCTATTTTCCTAGTCACACTAAAAAATTAAGCCCGTATAATCAGTTCTAGTTGAGGCTTAGAGAATCTTCTTCATAGACCCCCTATAACGAGGCTCTAGCCTCTCAACATGCTTCTTGTAAATCAAAGATTGTTCTCTAGATATGTTTTTTAATGGCTTTTCATACGTGCTTCATAGCATGTCTGATTCAGGTCTCGGGTTCGGTGGTTTTCTACTAGGCTTAGGTGTTGGTTGGTATATCTTCCAGTATATTGACCTCGGGTACGATGCGATCAGCTATCTCCTGATACTCATGGGCATAGGTATGATACTAAGCGGTTTACTCTCAAAAGGAGGAAGACAACACCCCATATCCGGCATATTCGGTGGCGTAATCGGTGGCTTATTCCTCGCAGCGATACTTACACAAGGATTCAGCTTTGTCTATAATATCACTGACGAGTTCACTGATATCACGGATAATCAATACCGCGCCACAGAAGACTTCACCCTCAACACAGCTGTAACAAGCGACAGTCTTGACCTCAGCATAGACTCTGTTAATGGCGGCGTCAACATCTATTCTTGGAGCGGTGATACAATCAAATGGGAGATGGAGGTAAAGGCAAAAGGCACCACCACCGCTGAGGCGGAAAACCGACTCGATGATTTCGATTATGACCTCACAAATAATCTTGTTTCTGGGGTTCAAGAATTATCCCTGAGCTTCCCATTATCAAACACCCAGTGGAGCAACTATGCTGTAATAATCGATGTATATGTTCCCTCTGACCTAGAATCAGAATACAATATCGACACAACCAACGGCGAGATAGGGCTACACGACCTAATCTGCAACACTGTAAACCTTGATACAACCAACGGAGCAATAATACTGAGCAGCCTCGAGGCAACAAACATCGACGCCGAGACCACTAACGGTGTCATACAAGGCTCTATAACCACACCGCAGTCAACCATGAGAACAACAAACGGCGCCATCGACATATCTCTCAGCCAG
>JAOZIG010000329.1 GCA_026014515.1 Candidatus Bathyarchaeota archaeon
GATACAGATAATCATAGGGTACTGGCATTCCAGCGTGGTGGAACATTATCGGCATTCCTAGCTCTGATGCAACCTCATAGACCTTGAATGCGTGAGTATCATCTGGCTTGTAACCGTCACTGCAAGGGTAAAGTTTCAATCCATGGAGTCCTAGTTCATCCCGTTGCATGCGTGCATCTTCATCAGAGCCATGTTTGACTGGGTTAACATACCCGAACCCAATGAACCTATCTGGTGCCTGCCTACAGAACTCTGCTACCTGTTGTGGTGTGGTTCGTTTATCGCTGAGGACAACGGCTTTTTCGATTCCCGCCTCTTCGAGGTCGGCTATGAACTCTTCTTTTGTTACACTGATTATGGTTGGATTCGCTGGGTCGCTATACTCGGTCATGCTAATGTGGCAGTGGTAGTCTACCCGGGGGATTCCACGGTTCTCAAGACCATGCTGCCTAGTCAGCATTGCTGTATCAATTGCAGTCAAGATGTTTCAGACAAAAGATGTGCTTTATGGTTAAATATTATCGCCTAACAGGCAATAATTCATGGGCAAACCGGTGCCCAGACTTGCTGATAAAAGCCTCAGCATATAACACCCCACATTGTCGCCCATACTCCCTAAACCTATGAGTATACCACTCAACGACACGCTCAAGATAATCGCCTTGCTCCTCCTTTGGTTTTCCCCAGTCTTGCCACTGTGACTGATGTTTTTTGAAGCTCTCAAGCTTCTGCTCCATATAATCAGACACATCAATGTAGACATCTGGCTCCTGTTTAGTCATAGGGGCGCCGAAGAAGAATATCTCAGGCTCAGGGCGATGAGCAGGTAAATCAGTCTCATGTAAAGGCAGGCTTGCCTTGAGGCTGGCGTCGCTTGCGGCTTGTCCTACTCTTCTATGGTCGTCACGCCAGACCAAGGGGTGGAAAGTAAGCACGATATCTGGTTTGAGTTCACGGTATACATCAACAAGTGTTTCACGAAGCTCATCCCCATCAGGGACACTTGCATCCTCGTATCCAAGGAAGCGCACATCAGCCCCAAGCACGAATGCAGCCTCCTGCATCTCCTTTGTTCTGATCTCCTCTAGTTCCTGTGTGGGAACATCCCAGTGTCCTTTTCCGCCACGAGTAGCGTGAACTATGGTTGCCTTGTGACCGTTTGCGACGTATTTTGCTATAGTTCCACTGGCATAGGTCTCATCATCGGGGTGGGCTCCTACAAATACTAGATGCATTACTCCACCTCAAACTGTGGTAACATGTCCTGATGTAACCTCATTAACTCATCAAAGGCTGCTAATGCTTTCTCCTGATCATTCACAACAGGGTCAACAAGTAAAGCCTGTTTGCCTTTCTCAATATCTCCTGAAACCCCTGATTCTACGACTAGGCTCTGAACAAGTATCTGAATGTTGCAGAGGGCTGCGAGTCCTTCTGGCATCTCTCCGACTTGTATGGGTCTTATTCCGCCCTTGTTGATGATAGCTGGGGTCTCTACTATGGCGTCTTGGATGAGGTTTGGTATCTGTCCATCGTTGGGGAGATTGACTTGTAGCTCTAGGTGGTTTGCGTTTGAGATTAAACCGGCTATAATATGCATGGCTCGCTCCCCTGAGAGCTTACCCTTGATGTTCAACGGCTCTTTCCCGGTAATCAGCCGGTTTATGCGTTCCCAGTTTGCTTGTCCCTCTTCATCCATTCGATCTATCCAGTTGAATCCACGTGCCTCGCTTGGTGTTACTTCCCATGAATATGCCAGATATTCTCCTAGATGGTTGTCGTCTGTTGATGGGTAGAGCCCAAATTGCCTGTACATGGCTTTACAGAGAGGCTGGAAGCCTTTCGCCTTCTTCAACGCCTCATCAAGCATCGGATAAGCATCTGTTCCATCCTTCAACCGTAGCTCCTTATACCAGCTAAAATGGTTCAATCCACATGAAACAGCGTCAATAATAGCAGTTGGCACCCCCATCATAGGAGCTAACCGCTGAAGCTGGTGCTCAACCTCATGACAGAGCCCAACGTTCTTGATGCTAGTGTAACGATCTATCGCCATACAGAGACGCGGCACCGGGTTAGTATAGTTAAGTAGCCAAGCGTCTGGGCATACCTCCTCCATGGTGTAGGCGATTTCTAGTACCGGAGGTATGTTTCTCCAAGTGTGGAATAGTCCTCCGGGCCCACCGTTTTCCCCGATGACCTGTTTGATGCCATGCTTGAAGGGTATCTCCCAATCCATTCTCCACCGGTTCATCCTGTCAACCTCGATGGACATCAAAACATAGTCGGCTTCATCTAGGGCTTCTTCCTGATTGATGGTTTGAGTGATCATTAGGTCTGCTTCTGCTTCAAGGTTCATTCTATCAGCTAACCCAGTCATCGCCTTGAGACGTTGTTCATCGATGTCATGGAGCATCAACTCGGAGCCATGGAGCGCAGGTATGTTGACAGCATCAAGAACACTGTTGTACCCGAATACGCTGCTTCCTGCGCCCACGAGAACTATCTTAACCATAAGTAATGGTTGATAATTGCCTGTATAACGTTTAGGCTAAGCCATAGTAGATCATATACGCGCCCGCTAGAATCAGTATGGCTGCGTTGATCTTCTTCATATGAGGCAATACAGCCATTAAACGCTGATAGATGATTTCCCGGCTAAACGTTAAGGCAAGTGTTAATGGAACAAGCACCGTTGCTGCGCCTAATCCATAAGCTAAGAACATCAAAAGGATGGATAGAAATCCCCCCGCTGTCGCAGATTGAAGCACCAGCAAGACGAAAACAGGGAAACTGCATGCCATTGAAGCCGCCCCATAGCCCAGTCCATAGAGGTAAAATGCTTTGAATCCTCGTCCTTCTGGTGCAGCTGTTCTCAACACGGGTAAATTATAGAAAACATCGGTGAACAAGTGTCCGAGACCGAGAATAATCAATATCACGCCAATAAAGGGTGAAACCAAGCTTATCTTACTCGCCACCACATTAACGGCGAAACTAGGCAAGATACCAATAGCCAAGAAGACCGTTAGAAATCCTGCAACGGTGGTTACCCCAAAGCCTATCGCAGATACCAGACTTGTCTTCTCTTCCTCTGTATTCATGAAGAAGGATACAAAGCTTGGTAGCATCGGTAATGCGCATGGCGCTAATACCGCTAATAATCCTGCGCTGAAGGCTAGGCTTAGGTTAGCGATCTCCATCAGTTCATCAACTCAGTCAGAATATTATCAAATTGGGTAACTGTAGTAAAGTATCCTCTGTACGCGATCAAGCCATCCTGATCAACTATGATGATAGTAGGGATAGCCGAGACCTCGAAATCAACTGCGCTATCAGGGCTTGAACCGAAAAACCAGGTTATTCCCTCTTCTTCACCGAAACCGTAAAGGTACTCCATATCATAGTTGGGGTCTATGTTGATACTAATCACCTCGACACCCTCGACAGAGTCAACCAAGGCAAGAATATCTATCTGAGCCTTACAGGGCTCACACCAAGGCGCCATAAAATCAATAACAAGTATTTTTCCCTGATAGTCGCTGAATTTTACGCTGCCGCTTCCATCAATGTTGGGTATTGTCTCATCAAGGAGCATGTTTCCAGTCTGGATGCCTATCTCTCCCTCGGGGGTTGGTTTGATGAAGTTATCATAGATTAAGTAACCGGCAACAAGCGCCACAATAAGTAATCCAGCATATAATACGGGTTTTCGTTGATTTTGCATTCTACAAGGGTTCGGGAAACCACAGTTAAAAAAGGTGGTGTAAGGTGTTTACCTACTTTGCACTACTTAAACAAAGCTAGATACTCACCGTATCCACGTTCCTCAAGCTTATCCTTGGGGATAAACTCCAGCGCCGCACTATTGATACAGTACCGTAACCCCGTGGGTTTTGGTCCATCATTAAACACATGCCCAAGGTGACTATCAGAGTCACTGCTACGAACCTCAGTCCTCACCATAAAATGACTCAAATCAACCTTACGTTCGACACTCTCTTCCTCAATAGGCTTCGTGAAGCTAGGCCAACCACACCCAGAATCAAACTTATCCAGACTAGTAAACAACGGTTTACCAGAGACAACATCAACATAGATTCCCTCTTCCTTGTTGTCCCAGTACGGGTTACTGAAGGGCGGCTCTGTACCGTTTTTCTGAGTCACATCATACTGTATAGGGGTTAGTTTATCTCGTAGCTCCTTGTCTGAAGGCTTTGGCATAAAAGAACCGCGTAACCGCGGCTTATAGGATATGATAAAAAGGGTTTATCGGCGGAGAATGTTGCCCGCTAGGTAGATTCCGGCACGGAGAGCATTCAACGCCACAGGATATGAATCATAAACAGCCTTGACTGTGACACCGTCCACCCGCTCATAACCCGGGATCAACATCACCAAGTCTGCCATAGCCGCGTTAGTCAATTCAAGCTTGAACTCAACAGGCTCCTCTATCACTCGGGGCTCTGGATACTTCTTTGTGAGAGCCTCCTTCGCCTTTGCCCTGATGAGCTTTGCAGCGTTCTTTGGGTGAAGACACTTTGCACCATACCTTCCATTGGCCCACTTCACCGCTGCAGTAGTAATACCGGGTACAAACGCCTCCGCTTCCTGTGTAGCCGCATAATCGCCTGCTAGCATCACTGATGGAACACCATAGTAGCCAGCTAATGCGCTGTTCATACCGAACTCACCGGTCTCGCGTCCATTGAACCAGACCCTCTGCACGGTACTACCGCTGATGGTGTGCGCACAGATACCCTTCAAGGTACCCTTCATACTATGGTAGCCGACGTACATGGCTGCATCATGACCCTCAGCGATACCTTCCATCATGCTATCGGGCTTTGGAGAACCACGAGCGAGAATAGCAGCTTCGTGCACATCTTCGGGTCTGAGGTTTCTCATCCTGCCATGAGCATCAGAGACCAGTATCTCCTTGGCTCCAGCGTCCAATGCGCCCTCGATTGCCGCGTTCAAGTCTTGTACCATAATCTTTCGTGCGTACTGGTACTCGCTGGTTTCTTTGCCAACTTCCTCCCAGTCTACGATTGAGCTTATTCCCTCCATGTCTATGGAGATAAAAACACGTTCAGGTTTTACCATGGGAATACATAGTGTAGGATGTTTATGAGACTACTTATAGTCAGGCTCATCCAAGCGACCCATCGGGTAAGGGTCAATGGTCTGCTTCTGTATTGCCTTGAATAAGCCACGCATACCATTCACTGGACCCTCAAGCAATACCTCACCCTTGTTGCTAGCAAACTTTAGTATACCGCGTTTAGTGAGGGTGCCCTGTTCAGAAAACTGGAGCCCAGTGATTTGTTTGAAGGTCTCAGTGATTATCTCTTCCTTCTTGAATAAGAGCCCAGACTCGTTATAGAGAAGCAGTCTTAGATTTGTGATGTATATCTTGTACTTCCCTTCACCATGAGTTACCAGAAAATCGCTCCAGAACAGTATCTTCTCTCCGGGTAACAAATAGTTCTCGATGGGCATACCGGTTGAAAGAACCCTCCACGATTATTAAAACAATAGGATAAGGGAGGCTAGAAGAAGCCCTTACCTGCTTCCTCAAGCATAGGCAACTTATGCGCCTTGTTCCACTGGGTCACAGTAACATGGTCATATATCTTGAAGCCAATACGCTTCAGATACTCCTCCAACAGGTTCAACGCCCGGGTAGAACCATTACCAGAACCACCAGCACAAGCAATCCCAATGTATCGTTTATCATTAAAACGTTTAAACTCGTGATACGTCTCGCAGCG
>JAOZIG010000145.1 GCA_026014515.1 Candidatus Bathyarchaeota archaeon
ACGTTTATCGCGGTCTGTATCCTTTCCTTGCGTTCCTTGTACTGTGTCTCATAGTCTGTCAGACCAGCTCACCGCCCATGAGTTTCATACAGAGCTTGACGCCCTGCGCTGCATTGTCTGTAGCAGCATCAGGCAGGATGTACTCTGTTGCGTGGGCGTCGATCCTGCCGCCTCCGATGATTATCTTAACCTTGTCCCTGAGCCCTGCCTCTGTGATGGCGTCTACTGTTTTCTTGGTTGCCTCCAAGGCTACTGTTAGTAGGCTGCTCATGCCTACGATGTCTGGCTGGTGTTCCTTGATGGCTTCCACGAATCTCGCTGGTGGAACATCAACGCCGAGGTCAATGACATTATATCCCTCTGCTTCCAGTAACGCGATTACGATGTTTTTACCAATATCATGCACATCGCCTTCGACAGTGCCTATGACTATCTTGCCTTTTGATTCTGTGACTGTTTTCATTAACTCGGGTCTGATCTGGTCCATGACCTGATTGAATATCTCGGCGGCCATAATCATCTCTGATAGGAAGAAATCCCCTGATTCAAATCGTTCACCGACGATACTCATGCCTTTTCTGCATTTTTCCAGTATCTCGATTGGCGCAACGCCCTCTTTGATGAGGCTGTCTGCTAGTTCTAGTGCTGTGGGCTCATCGAGGTTGACGATGGCGTCCACTATGTTATCTTCGGAAGACATAGAGGGTTATCTTACTATATTATAGAAAAGCCTACCCCTGTTTAGCCGTGAAGTTTTCCTTTTACCCACCCAGTTTTATCGAGTCTCATGGTTGTCTCAGGGAATCTAGCTAGGTTTCTGTGGGGTAACATCAAGGCGTCTATGTATTCTTTGTTATAGCTGGGGCTCGTAGCTAACTCAATATACTCAACCTGTTTGGGAATATTCTCTGCTTCTTCACGAGCCTTCCTTGATAGTAGCATCATTCTGGCGCCTGTTCCAGCCGCGTTACCTACTTGCTGGATATTGTTTTGCGGGAACTCGGGTATCATGCCTATCAATGTGGCGCTTTGTTTGTCTATGTAGGTGCCAAAGGCTCCAGCTATGTAGACATTTTTGATGTCCCGTGGGGTTAGGTTGAGCCTATTCATGGCTACATATGCGCCTGAGTAGATGGCTGCTTTTCCTTTCTGTAGTTCACGGATGTCAAGCTGTGTGATGGCGATGTCATGGCTCGGCTCATCTCCCCAAGCGACAACATACTCATACACAGAGTTATGCTCCCTGAGTCTCGGGTGATCTATTCTGTTTAGACGTCCTGTGCTGTCCATTATGCCTGTTTTCAGCATCTCAGCGAGTAGGTCAATGAGTCCTGAGCCGCATAACCCGATGGGTGTCCCGTTGTCGATGGTTCTGATGCTGGGTTCAAGGGTCTCGGGGTTTATCCAGACGCCCTCGATGGCTCCCGTGGCTGCCCTCATCCCATACTTGATATGGGCTCCCTCGAAAGCGGGTCCACTGGCACATGAACATGCCACAAGCTTGTTTTTGTCGCCTATGACGATCTCTGTATTGGTACCAATATCCATCAGGAAGCTTGTCTCCTCCGCCTCATGCAACCCTGTGGCTAGTGTGGCTGCTACACAGTCTGCGCCTACGAACCCCGCGATTAGAGGGGGGATATAGATTGGGCTCTTTGGTGCTAGGTTCAGTGTCTCCTGTGGTAGGTTTCTCTGTGCGAGGTTTTCTGGCATGAATGGGTTACGACTCAATGAGTGGAGATCGATTCCTAGGATAAAGTGCTGCATGGCTGTGTTGCCTACGAGAACGGTGTCTTTGATATCCTCTGGGTCTCGTTCAGTCTTGATGCATGCGTCGTTGATGAGTTTCCGTATTCCATCTACTAATGCTTCGTGGAGCACCTGATTGTTTCTTGGTTTCTGGATCGCGTTAGTGATCCGGGTGATGATGTCCTCCCCATAAGGAATCTGGGGATTCATCTCAGTTGAGACAGTAAGAACCTCCCCATTTGATAGATCCAGAAGGTATCCCGCTAGCTTCGTGGAGCCAATATCCGCTGCGAACCCTAGACCCTGCTCAGTGGCTACTGGATCGAGTGTAACAGGGGTGTCCAAGCCTTCTGTTTGGAGTCGCTGGGTTCCTGTTCTGCTCTCCTCGGGAACCAGTACCACCATATCTGATACTATTTTTTGGAGACATGCAAGTCTGTAGCCATTCTCAATGTTGGTTTCTGAGATGTATTTGTATTCAGATTCAACAGGTGGGCTTGTTTTTCCTGATATTATTCTGATTATGCATTTGCCGCATGCTCCTGCTCCCCCACAGACGCTGTTGATGTCCACTCCGAGACTTCTTGCCGCTTCGAGTAATGTGGTTCCAGCCTTGAATATGTCTCTTTTTCCGTCTGGCTGGAATATTACCTCGAAGCTCATGGTATCCATACATGTGTTCGGTACTATTCATGGTTTTCACATGGAAACTCATTAAACCCTGTAACGGATACGGTATGACAATATGTTCGATTACACTGTAACGCAGAAAACATACACCATAGGTGGTGTCCAGATTGGTGGAGAACCCGGACAGACACCAACAGTGATGGTGGGCTCCATGTTCTACAACGGAGACAAGACAGTATCAGCCCCAGCCAAAGGCGTATTCGACAAACCCACAGCAGAACAACAACTCAAAGAAGCAGAAGAAGCCACAGAAGCCACCGGGCTACCAAGCATGGTTGACCTTGTAGCCGAGAACCATTTGGCTGCTCAGAAGTATCTTGACTTTGTAGTGGATGTGACCAGTATGCCTGTTGTGCTTGATGTGGTCTCTGAGTCAGAGGCATGTGAGGCGTTACGGTATGCTTCTGATGCTGGTGTAATCGATAGGATCGTGTTGAACTCTTTGAACCCCCATTCTGGTTCAGATTTGTATACGGCTATCAAAGAGGCGGGGCTCAAATCAACGATAATATTGACACATGAGACCCGGTATATGCTCAAGTCAGACAAGTCTCCTATCCTTGATGATATTGTACCCAAGGCTGAGGCGGCTGGTATCGAGAACATATTGGTGGATACCGCTGTATTGGATATTCCGACCCTTGGTATCACTGCTAAGGCTATTGACATCATCAAGGACAAGTATGGGTACCCCTGTGGCTGCGGAGCCCACAACGCTTTATCATCATGGAAGCGCCTCAAAGAAAAATATTCCAAGGACGCCCAGACCATCGTAAAGGGAGTAACAAACACAATACCAACGATAATTGGCGCTGATTTTGTCCTCTATGGTCCGATAAAGAAGGCTTCATCCTATTATCCCGCTGTGGCGATGGTTGATGCTGCTTACAGTCAGTTGATGATGGAGAAACGCATAAGACCAGACAGAAGCCACCCAAGGTTCAGAATAGGCTAACCTATTCCTGTTATTGATGGATATTTCTCTGTGCTTATCCTATTGTTCCTCTCTCTTGACTGGATGAAAGTATCTCATCGTATACTTCTTGAGATATGTATTGAGGTTCGTATATTCCGTCACGGCTTTCGATCTGAGACACAAATGCACGTAAGTGATTGCGAGAACCTTTGCTCAGGTTCTCGTATACCACTATAATATCCGGGTTATCTGTCTCGTCCAATAACTCACTCAAATCGTAGATATCCAAGTCCTCCACGGTAGCTCCAACTATCAACGCGTCAACAAGCGATGTCTCCCCCTGTGCTACAAGAGCATCATACAAATCCTTCATGACTGGTGAAGTGAAAACCCCCACCGTATCATCTTTGACAGGGTCTTCTATGCCATATCTGTCAAGAAGGTCTTTTACTGCGTCTGTATGTGTCTGCTCTGACTCTGCAATATTGAAGAAGATGTTTAGGTCCCATGTTTCACCAAGGGTTAAGTAAACGTCCCGAGCTAGTTTTTCCTCTTCACGCATCAGTATTAATCCCTCTATCTCGGCTTCGCTGAGCTCTGATTCTGGGATGTTTTCGATTAAATCCTCTCCACTTAGGTAATCGCTTTCATCGATAACGTACTCTGGTTCAGTGTTTCTATTGTAGAATAGGACATATCCGCTGGATATTAGAACAAGAAATACTGCTACCAAAGCAATAATTTGATTGTTTTTATTCATTTGTTTCACAGATAAACCGTCCTCAGAGTGCTTATAATGGGTTTTTCAATTTTCTTCCCCAGTTATTCCCAAATCTATCCCTAGTAACAACGGGAAACTCAAAATCGTTGTCACATGAAATTAGTATAATGTTTCTACAATTATTACAGTTCGAGTGTTTTCGATATTATTGGCTGAATATTTTGTCTGTGTAATACACTAAAAACGTCATTAATTTCATAAATTTTAATAATATTTTAAGTGACTTTAGATTATGGTTTCATTCCCAAAAAAAAGTAGCATACTCTTAGGGCTCCTATGTTTAACGACTATTCTATTCTTTTATCATGTAGTTTCCGGAGCCGAGGCAGAAACAGTCAATATAGGAGTAATTTGGGCTAATGAAGACTGGGCCTCCTTCTCTGAGCCCATTGTTTCTCTAGCTGAACAAGATATCAACCAATACATGATAGAAAACGGATACAACTACCAGTTTGAGTTCGTTTATAAAAACGCTTATGAAAGCCCAGAAACGCATCTCGAAAAAATAATTGAACTTGACGAGGAAGGAATAAATTTAGTCATAGGCTGTACGTGGAGTAGATTTGCTGATGGATCGGTTGAGTATGCTAATGAGAATGACATGGTAATTATTAGCCCAAGCTCCACAGCTGAAGGCTACGATATTAAAGATAATTTCTTCAGACTTGTTCCTACAGAAGATAGTAAAAACCCCGTATTAGGGGAACTAATGTGGAGCCAAGGAAAAAAAGTGTGTATTATCATTGGCCCAGACCAAGCGCTTGAAAATCCAAGTATTGAAGATACTTTGCAGCAACTGGATATTGAGTATACAATGATTACTTATGAGGAAACTGGAGAACCAATCGATTTTTCTAGCTTTGCTGCTGAGGTAGAGACACAGGTTAGAGAGTTTGGAGAGTATTATTCCTTTGATGAAATCACAATCTATATGCATGCACTAAGCTATTGGAGAATTTCAGAAATAGCAAATTCACTCAACGGCTACGAGACGATGCAAGATGTCATTTGGTATGTTAATGAAGAATTAATTGAATCTAATCTATTTCATGATGATCTTGATCCAGATAGCACGGTTTTCAAGTTTTATTTCCCTCATGTATATTTAGAAGATTCAGCTCAGTACCGTGATGTAAACGAAAGATACATATCGATAGTAGGTTCCGATCTCGGGTTATATAATGCAACCCTCTACGATACATGTTGGCTATACGCATACACAATACTAGAAGCCGAATCACAAAATACGCTTAATGTATTGAATCAGCTTCCATTAACTGCAGCAAATCATAATGGAATCACAGGCACATGGCTGCTTGATGCAGGAGGTGACCGCATATCTCCTGACTACTCTATAATGGGACTTGCAGATTCACCTGAAATCACGTTCCAGAAATATGCTTACTATAATACAAGAACATCTGAGATAATCTGGACATACGAGACTGGACTAGAGCGAGCTATCAATCCTGAAATCCACGTTGAAACAAATGGCCCTTACAGTGGAAATATACTTTCTGGAGAAGGTAGCACAGATATCTATTTCACGGCTGACGGAACATACCTGCTAACTGGTGATATCAAGAGCTATAAGTGGAGTTTCGGTGATGGGTC
>JAOZIG010000040.1 GCA_026014515.1 Candidatus Bathyarchaeota archaeon
CAGATAATTGTGGAAAAAGAGGCGCCTCCATACTTGTTGTATGGTTTTGTTATCGCCTTTGTTGTAGTTGCTTTTGCGGTTAGGATTAGGGCTTCCCCTGGAGCTTAGATCTTGCCTCATCAACGATGGACACGGTCTTATTTCTCCAAGAGTCAAAGCCTTCTGGGGTATCGGGGTAGTCTAGGTAGTGTGACTTGATCTGTTTCATCAGTGAGACAGTTAACCGTAGATTATTCAATAGCCCCATGCGTTGGATTCCTCTGAATACTCTGCTGGCTACGTCTGTGATGTTGATCTCGAACTCCTCACCGTAGCCTGCTGCCATCAAGTCATCCTCTTTTAACAACCCATACTTCATTCCGTAGTCGATGTCGGTGTTGTCTGTGGCAATCAGGAACCTTCTGAAGATGTCTAGGCTCGCCTGCTTCAGACCATAATTGGTCATAAAGTGATGGGCGTAGCTCCAGAGACCTGCCTTGCTGAAATCATTTGTATTCAGTGAATCAAGGATAGCCTCACCTGCAAAGACACCGCTCTTCATGGATGGACCGATACCACCACCATGTATGGGGTTCACTAGGCTCGCTGCGTCACCGATCAACATTATACCGTCTCCAACAAGCTGATCAAGGGGTCTACGAGTAGGATCAAACCCACCGCCCAGCTTTATGGTCTCGCTGTCCTCAAAGAGAGGACGAGACGCAACATGTTTGAAGAACAAGTCCTTGGGGCTCGGGAAGTTTCCCTCCATAAAGACGCCGAGACCAGCGTTGATCCTGTTCTCGCTTGTGGGGAAAATCCAAGTATAGCCACCGGGGGTCTTTTCCTGATTGAGATATATCTCACAATAGCTTGAGTCCTCTGGCATCTTCTTGACCTTGCGAATCTCACGGTAACATAGTTCGACGTCCTCGTTGGCTATGTTCTGCTCGAACCCCATCTGGGGTAGTTTCTTACGGATTACACCATGGAAACCGCTTGCATCAATGACTACTTTACTGCGTAGCTCTATCTTTTCGGTGCCTCGCTTGGCTATGATACCCGCTACTGCGCCGTTCTCGATGATTGGGTCCATGAACATGGTAGAATCCATTAGCTCTGCCCCCGCATCAAGTGCTTTACCGAGAAGCCACTGACCAAACAGGGTCCTGTCAAGCATGAAGCCCATGAACTCCTTGTCTGCGGCAGTGAATACTGTCTCCTCATCTGGAGAGTATATCCTGATGCCTTTGACATTGTACTCGAATGCCCCGTTGTCGGGTCTACCGAGTTTGAGTTCTGTTACGTGGTGTTCACCTACGACGTCTCCGCAGACCTTGTCGCCAATGCTTGGTTTTGACTTGATGTCTACGAGGAGGACAGATGCTCCTCCTTTGGCGAGGGTCTGGGCTGCCATTGTGCCGCCTGTTCCTGCGCCTACGATGATTGTATCATATTTTTCCATCAGTGATCACTTAGTGTATCTATTACACTCGGTGTAATGAGTAAACACATATAAACCTGAAAGTGAGCCAAAATACACCAAGTGAGCCAAAAGTGACTACCCCCATCACCCTCAACACCGAGCTCAGACGACTCGTAGAAATACGCATACAGAAAACACTGGAAGGAATACAAGACACCATCAACCAGATGAACCGATCCTACGAGATCAGTCCAGAAGAGATCAAGACCAACCTGCAGGTGCTTGAAGAGAGTTTTAACATACTCTTTCAGAAGTGGAACCTTGGCATCCTCTATACGTTGTTTCTAAAGAACAAGGTAGGTTTTAGCGAGTTAAAGCGGATACTTGGTGTCAACTCAAGAACTTTGTCGGATAAATTGAAGCTGTTGACTGAAAATGGATATGTGAGTCGGGATGTCTATGATGAGTCTCCATTACGTGTTGAGTACAGCGTCACCCACAAGGGAAAAAACACGGTGCTGCTCGCTTTGCCATTGTTATACTCCACCATCAGTGACGAGGTATAGTGAACTGATTCATAAACACCCAAACTGATTATACCCTATGTCACGAGTCGCGGTTGTAAGAGGCGAACGAGCCTTAGAGCCAGTCTACAGGGCAATGACTCTAATAGACTACCATGAACCCCTTGAACCCTACGACACGGTACTCATCAAGGTCAACCTCATCACAAGCCACACCTACGAGACAGGAATCACCACAGACCCCATCGTAGTAGAAGCAGTCATAAACAAAGTACAGGAGCTGGATAAACGAGCCCTTGTGGTGGAGACAGAGGGAGGAATCACATCACCAGACACAGCCATTCATGAGACAGGCATGATGGAAGTCATAGAACGTCTGGGTGCTGAGTATGTGAACATGAGGAAACTTGAAGACAAGGTTGAGCTCACAGTCGATAATCCACATAAGGTAAAAAAGTTCAAGGTTGCACGGATCGCCACAGAGTACCCCATAATCACAGTACCCACCATGAAGACACTGCACCATACCGGCATCACCATGGGGCTCAAAAACATGTTCGGAATGCTCACAACACGTAGAAAATTCACTATGCACCGCCATGGCATGAACAACGTAATCTATGACATAGTAAAGACGCTACCTCCAACCCTCAGCGTAATCGACGGATTTTATGGCAAAGAAGGCAAAGGACCATGGCAAGGAAACCCAGTCAAGATGAACACCATCATAGCCAGCCGAGACCCTGTGGCTGCTGACGCTATTGGTGCACGCTGTATAGGCATGAACCCTTGGAGTATCGACCACATCAGGTGGCTTTATGAAGCAGGAATTGGTGAGATCGATAAAGTTATGGTTGTCGGAGACGGAGTCGACGCTGTCTTCCGGGAATGGGACCTGGATCTTGACGCAAAGCTCGAGTTCTAGGGCTTGTGTTTATAAATTTTCATATCTCTTGATGCTGGAATACTTTGAGAAGAATCCCATTTGCTTGCAATCTTGACTGTGGGGCTGGCTGTGCGCTAATAGCTGAATACGAGAACAACAAGATACTACGGGTAACCGAGAACCCCCTCGCAGGAGAGTATCTAGCAGGATGTATCAGGGGATACCAGATCGACAGAGCCCAACACGCACAAGACCGACTGACAAAGCCATTAATCAGAACAGGTCCAAGGGGCTCAGGAGAATACAAGGAAACCACATGGGATGAAGCATTAGACTATGTCGCTTCCAATCTTTTGAAGATAAGAGAACAGTATGGACCCGAGGCGGTTCTTCACCTTGGGGGAAGCGGGGCTTCCCGTGGAACACTTCACAACACCAAGAACACTGTAGTCAGGTTCCTCAGCCTCTACGGTGGATACACTGGGCGGTTTTTCAGCTATAGTACAGCTGCAACAACCTATGCTACCCCTTTCGTCTTGGGCACGAATCAAGCTGGAGTTGATGCGGACTCATTAGAGAATAGCAAACTGATTATTCTGTGGGGAGCGAACGTCGTTGACAACCGTTTCGGCTCACTTCTGGAAAAGAGGCTAAGAGAGTTAAAGAGCAGAGGAGTAAAAATCATCGTTGTCGAGCCTAGACGAACTCGTACAGTGAAGACACTGGGCACAGATTGGGTGCAGGTTTACCCGGGCACGGACTCGGCTTTGATGCTCGCAGTCCTTTACGAGCTCCTAAGGAACGATTTGGTGCAGAGAGACTATATTGAGAAGTATAGTTTCGGGTTTAACCGATTAGAGGAGTATGTCACGGGCGAGATTGATGGGGTGCCAAAGACACCAGAGTGGGCTGAAGCGATCTGTGGAACACCCAGTAATAGGATCAGGTGGCTCGCAAAGCTCTATGGTGAAACGCATCCAACGGCGTTGATACCCGGATTATCTATACAGCGTACCCTCGGTGGAGAAGAAGCAGTAAGATTATCAGTTGCATTACAGACCGCGACTGGTAACATTGGGGTAACAGGAGGCTCATCTGGTACCTATATCAGCACGTTACCGGGCCCAGCGATGGGTTCGCTTCCAATGCCTGAAAACCCAAAAGGCATCGAGGTGCCTACCTATACTTGGCCACATGCAGTCTTAGAGGGTAAAGCCGGAGGTTTTCCGAGTGATATTAAGGCTGTGTATAATGTTGGGGGTAATTATCTCAATCAGGGCAGTGATATTAAGCTGAACATCAAGGCGTTTGAGAGCCTTGAGTTCTCAGTTTGCCATGAACGGTTCCTTACACCCACTGCTTTATACTGTGATGTGGTGTTGCCGGTGACGACTTTCCTTGAACGTGATGATATCATAAGGGGCGGTGGTAACTTTATCCTCTATTCAAACAAGGTCTATGATCCGATTTCTGATGTGAAGAGTGATTATGAGATATTCTGTTTGTTATCTGAGCGTATGGGTTTTGGCGATGCTTATTCTGAGGGCAGAACCATGGATGGTTGGCTCAGGAAATTCGTTGAGGACTCAGAGGTACCCGACTATGAGGAGTTCAAGCAGAACGGTATCCATCTTGGTTTAGACCAGAAACGAACAGCGTTCAGTGATTTCATTGAGGACCCTGATAAATATCCATTGAATACGCCATCGGGTAAGATACAGATATCCTCAGAGACCTATGCTCGGACTGGTGGTTCGGCTTTCCCCGTCTATAAGCCAGTATCTTTGAGCGAAGAATATCCTCTGAGGATGATTACACCCAAGTCACGGTATAGAATCAACTCAACAAACTATAACATAGCTTGGTTCAGGGAAAGAGAGGAGCAAGCACTCTGGATTCACCCGGTTGACGCAGAGAAGCGTGGAATCACGGAAGGAAAACAAGTACTGATTTCAAGTCCACAGGGAGCCGTCTTAATCGAGGCTCATGTCACAGAGGACATGATGGAGGGAGTAGTCTGTCTACTTGAAGGCGCTTGGATGCGTTTCAACGATGAAGGGGTAGAAGTAAACGGCTCAGTAAACGTCCTCACATCAACAGTTCCTACATTACCGAGCCATGGGTCACGAACCCACAGCGTAAACGTGCAGGTACAGCTAGCTTAGCTCTTGGCTGAGCTGAGCAAGCATAACCAATACTCTGAGCCCTTTTGTTGTGAGCACATAGTCCTTGTTTTCCGCTTGATAGACGTAATCGGCTTCAGTGAGTTTCTTAATATGATACAGTAATTGTCCGCCTTCAAGCCCAGTGTTCGTTGATAGGTCTGTGAATCGGTTCTCGCCCCTGTAGATGCTTTGTAGTATCTGGATGCGGGTCTTGTTGCTGATAGGGTTCACTATTGAGTCGTTGGTAATCGCTGGGTTCAGCTGATCTATGGTCTGGTTATTGCTACCTAGGGCTACAGCAGGTGACTCTATGAGCCTTAATTGACTGATCAACCGCTTGTTGGACTCCAGAAGCTGGGTTTGACTCTCAATGCATCCAACGCAGCGAAGCCTTTCCTCTTTCTGGAACTGGTTTCCTATCTCGGAGAGTTGTTGCTGGGCTTTTTCCAATGCAGCGTAGGCTTGGGGGAAGTTGCCGGCTTCAAGGTGCTGTAGGTATGGTGTCTGCATCTGGCTCATCTGTGATTTGCAGAATGCTTCCTCGTCTGGTCTGTTGCAGTTGAGGTTCTCCACTAGGTCTATGCTTGTCTTTTTTACGTACTCGATGATGGTCCTGTTATAGTTGAGGGCGACTTGTTTGTTTACCTCGTTCTCGATAACCTCTAGTCGTTGTCGTATCTCGGCTCTGAACTTGTTTATCTCAAGCCGTAACTCC
>JAOZIG010000450.1 GCA_026014515.1 Candidatus Bathyarchaeota archaeon
AGAAGACCGCGAAGTAGAAATAGTACAGGTATCAGCCCTCAGAGAGACACAGTTTGAGATAATATATCCTGAGCCTCAGCCAGAGGATTATGATTTGAGTAACAAGTTGTTTACTCACCCTGATGTAGCTGTGAGGCTTCGCGTGATGAAGGACCTTATCGAGAACCATGATACCACTCTCATATTTACAAACACTCGAAGCACAAGCGAGGCGCTGACAAGCAGGTTCAACATCTGGGACACAGAGTTCCCACTAAGCATCCACCACGGCTCACTGGCAAAAACAAGCAGGATCGCTACCGAGAAGGGTCTTAGAGCCGGTGACCTACGTACCGTTATCTGTACGAGCAGTCTTGAGCTGGGTATAGACATTGGGCGAATTGATTTGGTTATCCAGTATAATAGCCCAAGACAAGTTACTAGACTTCTTCAGCGTGTTGGTCGTAGTGGTCACAGCATAGATGAGACCAGTAAGGGGGTCATCGTGGCGTTGAACAGCGACGACGCCATGGAGAGCATGGTCATCTGTAGACGAGCCTTGCTTGAGATTATGGAGCCTTTGCAGGTCCCTGAGAAGCCGTTTGATGTCTTGGTTAACCAGATGATAGCTGAGTTGATGCAAAACAGTCGTCTCTATATCCTCCAGTACATGAACCTCTTCAAAAACGCGTACCCATACAGGGAACTAGAGGAAACAGACATCATAGGCGCAGCCAACTACATGCACGACAGGTTCCCAAGACTAGCATGGTTCAGCCCAGAGGACGAGGTGCTCATCAAGCCAAGGGGCAGCCGCAAAACCATGTACCGGTACTTCTTCAACAACCTCAGCATGATACCAGACGAGAAAGATTATCTGATTGTTGATGTGGACGGAGACACACCAGTAGGCATTCTACAGGAGGCGTTTGTCGCTGAGTACGCTAAACCCGGCGTTAAGTTCACTCTCAGAGGAAGCGCTTGGAAGATACTCAACATCCACAACGATAAAATCTATGTCAGAGCCGAGGACGACCCCACCGGAGCTATCCCAAGCTGGGTAGGTGAACAGATACCTGTACCCTTTGAGGTAGCCATGGAGGTCGGGGAAGTCAAACGCTTCGTAGAGGACAGCCTCAATCATGGTGAGTCAGTGGACTGGGTAGCAAATGCCCTCAGCGAGAGATATCCAGCTAAACCTGAGACAATGAAGCGCATACTCAGAGAGATGGTAGATCATCACAGACACGGCTACCCCTTACCCACAGATCAACGAGTGCTGGTGGAAGACTGGGATGACAACGTGATAATCCACGCAAACTTTGGAAGCCTAGCCAACAGAACCCTTTCCAGAATAGTGGGGCACGTTATCAGCGAGGCCACTGGTTACCCAGTTGGGGTCCAACAGGACACCTATATGATAATCACCCAGACCGTGGGAGAGGTTAACGCAAGATACGTTGCACGAATGCTCAAGACCCTAGCAAAGAAAGACCTCACAGACACCATCAAGGAGGCAGTAACCAAGACAGGGCTATTCAAGAAACGCCTCATCAACGTAGCCCGCAAGGCAGGAGCCCTAAGCAAGTTCGCTAATTTTAGCAACATAACCCTTGGAAGGTTGATGAAGAGCTTTGAGGGTACGATAATCTTTGATGAAGCCATGAAGGATACCCTCAGACAAGACCTTGACGTTGAAACCACACTGGAACTGCTTCGAATGATGGCTGAAGGCGACATCGAGGTTACAGTCCTTGAGACAGAGGACGAGGTTAGCCCACTGGGTCAGCTTGGCGTTGATAGCATCAGCATGAAGGTGGACATCGTACCACCGGAAAAGATCACGAAGATCATCATCGAGTCAGCTAAAGCGCGTCTCTACAACGAGACCAGAATACTCACATGTCTAGGAAAACATGACTGGCTACAAGAGATGCAGGTTGGAGACTTCCAGGACAAGATACAGTGCCCCATCTGTGGAAGCACAGAGATAGCTGTACTGGACAGGACACCAGAGGAGGCTGCTGAGATGATGGCGAGGACCAAGGGAAGATACAAGTTTGATCCACCTTGGTGGTGGAAACAAGGAGAAGACTCGTCAAAACTAGTCTCCATCTATGGACGCCGGGCTGGTATCATCGCTGCTGCTAAACGCGTTGAGAACGAGATAGCGTGGGATATTCTGGCTGAGACCGAGGGTGAAGGTGACGAGTTCTTTGAAAGAATCGTTGAGGCAGAGCGAGAAGCCTTGAAGAAACGCTTCATGTAGTATACATGTAAACAGTCTACTAGTGCGGTTGTTTTATATTCGGTTCTAATGGGGGTTCTTTATGGTTGATCTTAGTCCCAATACGTTAGAGCTAATAGAGGATATCAATAGACTCGGAGTTTCATGTGAAGAGGTTGAAACCCTTGAGAGATGTGAAACAATAACCAATCTCATAATTGATGAGGTATTTACCATGTTCAATGATCCCAAGCTTGTAGAGGACCTCAAATGGCTTCAGATGGAACACAGGACTCCCAATATGCATCGGTGGAGAAACATCGTCGAGTTAACAGAGAGTATGTTTAGCGAGGTTGGTGGGGCTGAACGAGTAAAGGGTTATCACATGTTGGAACAGCCGTGTAAGGATGTTACAGATGAGGAGCTAGAGTTGATCGAGGATAAGGAAACTAGTGATACCATCCACAAGATAAAACACATCCATGAGGCAACACTCAAGCGTATGTCATACCTTGTTGAGAAATGCTACTACAAGTAACCCTGTTTCATAGGATATTTTCTATTGATTGAGAGGAAATCATATAGGGTATACTAGGCATCAACATAGTCATGAAACAGATAGGTATGCTTACTATAGGTCAGTCACCACGAGACGACCTGATCCCCGGACTCATGAATATACTAGGAGAAGAGTTTGAGATCATACAGGCAGGAGCCCTTGATGATCTAACCTACGAGGAGATACAGGATATCGAGCTCAACCCCGAGCACTATATTCTTGTGAGTAGGATGCGGGACGGACGCGAGATAAAGATAACCAAGAAATTTGTTGTGCCACGGATGCAGAAACAACTTGACAAGATCGAGGCACAGGGCGTCAGACTCACAGTAGTAATGTGTACAGGCAAGTTCCCCCAGTTCAAGTCAAATGGACTTGTGGTCACACCAAGCGAGGTACTCAAGGGAGTGGTTGAGGGCAGTCTCAAAGCTGGTAAACTAGCTATCGTATACCCAACAAAGGAACAGATCGCTTACGCTGAACGCGACTTTGGGCGAGAAGGCATCACGTTATACGCTGACTCTGTCTCACCATATGAGCCAGAGGATGTGGAGGGTTTGTTGAGGAGACTCAAGGCAGAGGACCCTGATTTGATATTCTTGAACTGTTTCGGTTTTCCGTTAGATATTAAACAAAAGATAGTTGAAACAACTGGAAAACCAACCATACACAGCAGCGGATTAATCGCCCGCGTCCTCAAAGAGCTAATCTAGGTTACTCTTTTTCATCCCAGAAGAGTTGATCTCCGGGGATTGGTTCATCTTCCTCTTCTTCAAATCCTTTCTCTCGGTACTCTCGTGGGAGTTTTCGATCTGGTCTGAGTTTGTGGGCTACTATATATCGTTCTGCGCTTTGTTTTCTGCTCGCGCTTGGCTTGAAGTTTTTCACGAACTCGAACATATCCTTGACTTCGCGGATGTACTTGTTGTGTTCTCCGCCTTGGAATATCTTGACAACGAACCAGCCATCATTTTTCAGCAGTTTATCGCATAATCTGAGGGCTATTCTTGCGAGGTGTATCTGTCGGAACTGGTCAACATCCCACTCACCGATAACATCAGGCGCCATATCAGACAAAATAACGTCAGCCTTACCCTCAAAGGCGTTCAATATCTCTTCTTGAACTTCAAGGTCACGTACATCACCTACGATGGTAGCTACGTTTTCAGAATATAGCGGTTTGATGGCTCTGAGGTCTACGCCAAGTACTCGTCCGTCATAGGCGTCCACGTATTCGCTGGCTACTTGTAGCCATCCTCCGGGGGCTGCGCCTAGGTCCAGTACTTTTTCTGCTTCGTCAAATATCCCGAACTTGTTCTGTATTTGTTTTAGTTTATAGCTTGCTCTAGATCTGTAGCCTTCTTCTTTGGCTTTGTTGTAGTAGTGTTCGTCTTTTCGTTCGTGAAGCCAGCGGTTTGACATTGTACAACGGGCAATAGAGTATGGAACTTTATGAAGGTTGCTGGAAATATGTTATAAATCATCAACCATTGCTCCACTATATGCAGTCTGATGAAGTACGAAGGATGCTCATTGCCCGGTTTGAGGAAAATATCAAGGCTCACCTTAGAGGAGATGTTGAGTTTATCCTAGCGGACCAAGCACCTGATTTCTGGGTCATGCAGGAGGGCGAGATCACGTATCCATCCCTTACTGAGCAACGTGAACGGTTTACCAACTACCTAGCAAACACCAACTTCCATGAGTACAGTAGCTTGATGACACCAGAGATCGAGTTTAGCGATGACAGGAAATCTGCGTGGGGAAAATACCGTGTACGTGTCAGAGGAGAGACAGTGAACAGTGATGGTTCATTGAGTGAGCTTGATTTTGTCTGTGCTTGGGTCTGGTTGTTTAGACTAGTTGATGGTCGGTGGCTCAGGGTGGGTGAGGTCTCTACTTGGAGATGATTAACAGTTTATAGCCCACCGTTCAATATGATTCAATATTCTGTGATAGAAATGACTAAAACAATGGATAACTTGGCGGAAGCCTTTGCGGGGGAAAGCCAAGCAAACAGAAAATACCTAGCATTTGCCAAACGAGCAGACGACGAGGGATACCCACAGGTAGCAAAACTATTCAGGGCGGCAGCCGCAGCCGAGACAGTACACGCTCATAATCATCTAAGGATCATGGGTGGAATTCACACCACCAAGGAGAACATCATGGAAGCCATCAATGGTGAGACCTATGAGTTCAACAACATGTACCCAGATTTCATTGAGACCGCAAAAGAGGAAAACGAGAAACAAGCCCTATGGAGCTTTAACATAGCAAACGAGGTTGAGAAGATTCACGCTGATCTCTACAAGAAAGCATCAGAGGTTCTCAACAAAGACAAAGACCTTGAAGAAGTCGATTACTATGTCTGTAACGTTTGTGGAAACACTGTTGAGGGTAATCCACCAGACAAGTGCCCAATCTGTAAGGCTGGTAAGAAAGCCTTCGACAAGGTGGACTAGACTCCACGCCTATTTTTTGAATCCCTTGAACACTTCTAGTAGCTCTGTTGCTGTTGCTGTTGTCTTGAACCCACGTGGATCATAATGTACCCGTGTTACTTGATACCCAGCATTCTTGATAGCGTCCAACGCGTCATCAGTTGCGATGCTCTTGACTCCAACCAGTTTACAGATATAATCAATGATGAAGAAGCCAACAGGGTAACCATACTCTTCTTGAACTAATCGTATGATCGATTCAGCTTTTGTATCTGCAAGATAAGGTAGGTCATATAGGTCCTCGATCATTGCACAGGTGTATACTTGGTCTGATAACTCTCCAAGCCACAGGGGACCACCTACTTTCATGGGTTCACCACACATACAGAGGGTCTCCATGTTGTTTTCTGATGTCTCTCGGTGGTGACATACTGGACAGTATTTGATATACCCCATTTTCTCTAGTTGTTGGTCTGCTCGTC
>JAOZIG010000245.1 GCA_026014515.1 Candidatus Bathyarchaeota archaeon
AGTAGAGGTATTAATAACCAAAGGTGGCTTAGATCCCGGTGTTACATATGAGGTTAGGGTTGTTGGAATCGATAATACTCAGTTAGCTTTCAGCGTAAAAGCCGACTAGTTACCCCATATTTTATTTTATAATCTTACAAGGTAATATCTGTGAAGAGACGCGGTATCAGCGAGATAATTTCTACGATTATCATTATAATGATCGTGAGTATCGCTGGGACATATCTCTTCGCGTACAGCACCACATATATTCAGACCCAAAATGACCAATATCTGACAAATAATGAACTAGATATTGGACAGACTCAGGAAAGATTTTCGGTCTCCTCTGTCTGGTGGAGTGGAACCGATAATTTCCTAAATATTACTGTGTATAATTTTGGGCAAAACGATATAGAAGTATCAGATGTCTACGTGGATGGAATCCGAGTCTCTTCCTACAGTCATGGAAAAGATACACTTATTCTAACTAAGAAACTGTTACAGGTTGGTTTTACTTCACCTGTAGCGATTATCAGTGGTTCGGAGTATAAGATTACAGTAGTAAGTAGTAGAGGCGTAACCGAGGTAATTTACTGGAGTGCATGAGAAGATGAGCGGTAACGAAGACCAACAGAGCATGGCTTTCAGGGATTTTTACCCTGTGAACCCACCTTTTGGGTTTGTGGGTATCGAGATTAATGATGAACGGAAGAGCCTCATGTATCACACAGTTGAGCCCACGCTAACTGATGATGAGGATGCTCTGCTTGATCGTATCAAGAAGATGCTCATTGACCGCATGAATGTACCTCTGGATGTTTTACGTGATTCCCAGAGGATGGAGAATTATCTTAGGGATGATATTCAGAAGCTTTTCAAACGGTTCGAGCGTGATATCCCAAAAGAGTCTGAGGACAAGTTCATCTACTATTTGAAGCGGGATTTCCTCGGCTATGGTAAGATAGACTTGTTGGTTCGTGACGAGAACATTGAAGATATCTCGTGCAACGGGTATAATACGCCGATTTATGTCTGGCACCGTAATTATGAGTCAATCCCAACCAACATAATCTATAAGTCACCAGAGGAACTGGACCGAACCGTCATCAGATTAGCCTACCGTTCAGGTAGACAGGTTAGTATCAGTCACCCTATAATGGAGGGAACACTCCCAGAAGGGTTCAGGGTCCAGATCACTCTAGAAGAAGTATCCAAACGAGGCGATACTTTTACCATCAGAAAGTTCAGGGAGAACCCATTCACAATAATAGACCTGATTAAATATGGTACGTTGTCTGCTGAGATAGCGGCTTATCTATGGATTCTCGTTGAGCATGGGCGGAGCGTAATGATTTGTGGTGCAACCGCTAGTGGTAAAACCACTTTGTTAAACTCGTTGAGCATGTTCATCAAACCAGAGATGAAAGTAGTCACCATCGAAGAAGTAAGAGAGCTAAGGCTTCACGAGAACTGGATACCCATGGTACCACGTCCAAGCTACCAGCCCGGAGTTACAGAGATCACACTATTTGACTTGTTAAAATCTGCACTCCGACAGCGTCCAGATTATATTATTGTAGGTGAGGTCAGGGGTGAGGAAGCCTATACCTTGTTCCAAGCTATTGCTACTGGACACGGTGGGCTTTGTACCATACACAGTGACAGTGTTGAGTATGCTATCAAACGTCTGTTAAGCCGACCTATGGATATCCCCGCCATGATGGTGCCCTTGATGAATGTATTACTCCAGATTAGACGCGTTAAAATCGGTGAAAAAGTAGTAAGACGCGCTGATACTGTGACAGAGATCATAGGTTTAAGCGCTACTGATCAGGTGCAGTTTGAGCATCGTTTCAGATGGGACTCTATAGATGATACATATCGCTTCTTGGAGTCCGCTGGACGTGGTGAGCCTGTATTCAAGCAGATCGCTAATCTAAGGCATGTTCCTGAGTGGGAGCTTGAGGATGAGTTGAAGCGACGGACCAAGATTCTTGAGTGGATGGTGGAAGATAACCTGAACAGCTATGATCAAGTATCCAACATTGTTCATACCTATTACGTTAATCCTGAGGAGATTTTGACACGCGCGAGGTTTGATGAGGTAGATTGATAGACCGTTTCTTGTCTGAGTTGGAGGATGTTTACCAGAAGAGTGGGGTATCACGCCCATTTGATGAGTACCTTCAACTAGGCAAGCTTGTCTTATTCATCGGCTTTATCGTAGAGTATTTTCTCCTTGTTGGAATCCATTATCTTCTAGGTGTACAGGGAGTCAAATTATTCTCTGGACCCTTGATACTGTCAGTGATTTTTACCTTGGTTACATTCGTGCTTCTGGCTTGGTATCCAATGTACGTCCGTGATATGGCGGTTAATGAGATCGACAAGAACCTGCTATACACTGTTACCTTCATGTTGATGCTCTCAAAAGGAGGGCTCGCAATAGAACGGATCATCGAACGTGTCTCAGAGACAGAACAAAGCAAATATCTACGGAACTTTTTCAACAAATTCCTCATAAACATAAGCATCTTCGGCTTCAACCCACAGGAATCACTCAAAGATGTAAAGAATAGAAGCCCCTCTGAGTTATTCACAAAGTTTCTTGACAGCATCGTAAACACTATTCAAACAAGTGGAGACCTCAGCCGTCTATTCCAGTTTGAATCTGATTTACTGATACAACGCAAGGAAGAAGAAAACAATGAGCTATTAAACAACCTCGGTTTCCTAAGTGAAATCTATGTCACGTTGCTGGTTATCGCTCCTCTGTTACTCTTGGTGTTACTTACTACGTTTAGCTTCGCTGGGCAGGCATCGGGTACATCGGGTATTAACTCGTTGAATCTTGTTGTTTTCATTGGTATACCCTTGCTAAGCATTTTGATGATGATATTAATAGACATGCAGGTGAGTGTTGATTGATCTACTATGACGAAAAACAAGTACAGATGGTGCAAGTCGCCAGCCTCGTCATAGGGCTCATTCTCATTGTACTGATATTTCTCACCGCAGGCTACTTCCCATCCACACCATATTGGATACCCTTGAGTAGAAGTCTTAACACCGGTCTAGCCATGAGCCTCTTACTAATTATGCTGGCTCCAGCCTTCATTGACTGGACCAATAACCGCTACGTTACTGCAGTTGAGGAGAACCTACCCCAGTTCCTACGAGATATTACAAACGAGGTGCAGTCAGGAGTACCATTGATGTTTGCAATGGAGACTGCTTCAACACACGATTATGGACCAATCTCCCAGCCACTACAACAAACCATGGATAGAATCAATGTAACAAGCGACATAGAGGGTTCATTGTTGTGGTTTGGCGAGCGTCTTGTGATTCCCCAAGCTAAACGCCTCTCACTAATACTGATAGAAGCCTATAGCACAGGTGGTCGCGTCACTGATATCCTTGAGTCCAGCCTAGAGATGTACACTATCTTAGACAACTTCAAGAGGGAAAGAAACTCACTCACCAGCCCATACCTGTATATTGTATATCTTGGAGACTTTGTGTTCCTCATAATCAGCTGGGTATTGCTGACAAAGTTTCTGATGCCCCTCGCTACCATCACCAGTGATGTAAATGTGCAGGCATCTGGTCTCGTAACAAACCTTTTCAACGTAGATTACTACTGGGCTGTACTCTTCTGGGCAGCCGTCATAGAATCAGTGGTAGGCGGGTTCATTGGTGGTAAGATAAAATATGGAAAACTCTCTAAAGGACTTGTTTATGCCTGTATTCTGTTATTTGTGACCATTTTCTTTTTTAACTCTGGGCTCTTTATATAGTTCATATGTCTGGTGTTATTTTATCTGATTATGAGAAAGAGTTGCTGATATCCCTTGTTGAGAAGGGTGTTGAGCGGCTTGAACCAAGAATAACACCTGAAGGCATCAAGTACAATAACCTTGGTGAGTCTGATCATTGGCGGGAAACCATCAATCTTCTAAAGAGCCTTGAAGAACGCGAGTTTCTAACTGGTGAAGATTTTGATCGAGCCATAATCTGTCCCAGCTGTGACTCCCCGCATGTCTATTCAAGGTATGCTTGCCCAACGGAACGAAGCATATTCATCAAGAAAATAATTCTTCTAAGACACGAGCCAGACGGATACAGTGGTGAACTGGAGACCTTTGTAAAAAATGGACGGCTGGTGTGTCCAAAGTGTGGGAAAGATCTGGGTTCTGCACAGGATAAGGAGACTTGGGACCCGAGTCTTAAGGAGATAGGGTATAGTTTTCAATGTGATCACAATGGGCACCGCTTTGAGCGTCCATTGGTTGTTCATTATTGTCCAGTCTGTGGTTCAACGTTTGACTACCGTACAGCCCGATACATACCGTTGAAGGCGTACACTTTATCCCAGAAAACATATGATGTGGTGAAAAACACCGCAGATACAGAGAAACTAATCAAGCCTATAGTAGATTTCCTTAAACAAAACGGGTTACAGATCCAATATGGATACGAGATAAAAGGGGTCTCAGGTAGTACACATCAATTTGATTTAGCTGCCACGGTAGGATCATCCTTGCTTGTGATTGATTACTCGTTTGGGGACTCACAGGAACTGGTGGCGTTGCTTGGTAAGAAACTGGACATTCCAAGTGCAGAGGTTTCTCTCATTGATTTCTCAGATAACGAGGAGTTGCTGAATCTTGGTAAGGTCTATAATATCCCGATCATTGATACGGGTAAGAAAAACTGGGTAACAACCTTGCAGAAAGTAGTAGAGAAGATGAAGCAGGTTCCAGTCGAGAAAAAAGAGACACCGCGAAGACGATTATGGGAGCGAAGAAGATGACAAGTGAAAGAACAATGATTCCCGAAAACCTAGTTCTCACCTCAGGTTCATTCCTAAACCTACTAGACACATTGGTGAATACCTTTGGTAGCGCTGGAGAATCCATGATCTATCAAATGGGTCACGAGAACGGCATGGTATTCTGCAGAGAGGTAATCAGCAAGATAGACCATGAGGGAGAAAAACTTGAAGACCTATTCGAGATGGTGATCAACTCTGCTAGTAAAATAGGGTGGGCAAACATGGTTGTGGAGGAGTTTAATCCCCAAACCGGTAACATCAAGGTTGTCTTACAGGATAACTCGTTCAAACAGTTCTGCCTCAGACTCAACATGCCCCAGTGCTTCTTCCTACGAGGATACCTCTCAGGAATCATCAAGGAGTTAACAAACGTGGACTATACATTTAGTAGAAGCGAGTGTTATGCCCACGGAGATAAGCACTGTTCCATAAGGCTCGTTGCTATGGACTAAGAGGAGTACTTTCTCAGCGGGCTCCAATTGGGTTTGTCTTCATCGAAAGTATCCAGATATTCAACTATCTGGGTAATTATAATATTTTGACCCTTATGGAATCTGTTTTATTCATATAGAAACAGGTAGACTTGTTGATCAAGTTTGAGTGATTTTGATGTCAAAATATCTAATGCTAGAATAGTCGATGGCATAAACAAGGAATATGTTGGCAGCCTTGGAGTCAAAGATGGGAGAATCATCGAGACAGGAAAAGTAACTGGTGACGCTGAACGCGAGATAGACGCAACGGGACTCTACGCCCTACCCGGATTCATAGACCCCCACAGCCACGGAGATTGGGGTTTCGCATGGTATCCTAACTGTGAAAGCGCTGTCATG
>JAOZIG010000242.1:0-1320 GCA_026014515.1 Candidatus Bathyarchaeota archaeon
CACAGAACAAGGTTTTACTGTTGACCTTTGGAGACACTCCAGTATTTCATATCAGAGCCTTTTCGAAACAGAATGGGTACCTTCGGAAATATTCCAGCGGACAATGTTTCTGAACATACTTCAAAACTGCATTATTCTATATGATCAAGACCAGATATTCACGGGTTATCAGTCAAGAGCCCAGAACTGGGTCTGGCCCCAAGAAAACATCGATTATTTTCTGGAAAAAAGTGCTGATGCGGAAAGGTTCTATAATTCACAGGAGTTAGACGGGTTTGAGAAGCTTCTTTTCACAAAGTCCTTGGTGCTTTTGGATACTTGTGTTGATTTGATGAAACTGGGTAAACCAGTCAGCAATAGGGTCAAGGACTTGTACCTAAAAAGCAGAGAACAGCTAAAGGATAACCGAATCCAGTCTGTTTATTCCACGTATCCAAGTCACGAAGAGTTAGACAAGCTCATACGGGAATCTTTTGCTATATTCCATGAAGAAATATCAGATAGAGACCCGTTTACAGAGCTAACTGATGCGGAGAAACATCACACCTGTAATGAAGATTTCCTCGCCGCAATCTCACTTCAAAATGGAGCGTATTATCTTGGTCGATATGGGTTGAGAAGAAGAAACATCGAATTAGAAAACCAAAGCTATCTTTTCTCTGAAACACATGTAGAGTTAGCTAAGATAACTAAGAAGCAGTGGAGATCATTCTACGAGTACAGTCGTAGAATACACGGTTTTGAAAACTAAAAATAGATTAAACTGGTGTTAACCAGTCTTTGTATTTCTTGACGTTTCCCGCTAGTATCTCGGCGTAGTATTCCGCTATTTCGGTGGTTATTGGTCCGGGGTACTTTTTCCCAAGTTTGATGTCATCAATACTGGTTATTGGCGTGCATTCTCCACCTGTTCCACAGAGGAACGCCTCATCACTGGCATAGAGTTCAACACGAGTCACATCCCTTACCTCCACAGGGTAACCAAGGTCTGGGATAAACTCGATGAACGCGCCACGAGTCACAGACTCAAGTATGCTAGCCGTAACTGGGGGAGTAATCACCTTACCATCCCTGACCATCATCAAACACGCCAAGGTACCCTCAGAGACAAAGCCTCTGCTATCAAGGAAAACCGCGTTATCATAGCCACAGCGCCTAGCCTCACGGATCGCATGCATACTGTTCAGGTAGTTTGCCCAGCTCTTCGCCTGCGGTGGAAGCGCATCGCTACTGATGCGTCTCCAGCTGCTCACCATGAATCTTCGCTGCTCACCGAACTTCTTGTTACCCTTACCCAGAAGAGTATCAAATGGCCAAACT
>JAOZIG010000242.1:1330-5652 GCA_026014515.1 Candidatus Bathyarchaeota archaeon
CCATGATTTTCTTGGCCAGATTCTGGGCTGTGTATAGGTGTTCTTGTCGTAGTCGTTTCTGATGATGCAGGCTCTTACCGCCTCAAGCAAGTCATCTTTGGTGTAGGCGATATCCAAACCGTTGACAGTTGCGCTCCTCCACAATCTATCAATATGCTGTTTCCAGCCGAAGATGTTGAGGTGTCCACTCCCCAGTACATCACCCTCGACGTATGCTTTGATGCCCTCGAATATGCCAAGGTGTATCGCCTCCATGGGTGATACCAGTGCTTCCTCTGTGGGGATTACTTTGCCGTTCATCCAGCAATATTTTGATCCATTAAAACCGACTGAGCTCATACAGAACAAGATGGTCCTTGGAGTTATAGCAATTTCTAAAACAAAGAATAATGTTATTCCATATATGCCAATCACTGGATACAGGGCATCAGTTGTAATCAGAGAGAAAAAGACCGAAAAAGAAGCAGCCGAGGAAGCGGAACACTTCAAGTACTGTCCCTTTCTACTCGCCTATGGTTTGAACGGAAAACAGGTAATCTCAGTGTTCATGGCTCCAAAGGAGTACGAGTGGTGGATCAACTACACGGAGCTATTTCCAGAGAGTGACTCAGAGACCATCATGATCAAGGACGTCTACTATCCCTTCACGCCGAGGGAGATCAAACACAGTGATTCTCCTCCATGTGGAGCAGACTGTAGCACTTGTGGACTCAGGGAAGAAAATAATTGTAAAGGATGTTTAGCAACGAGGATTTAGCCGATTACCTCTTTGAAGACCCGCATATGGTTGCCGCCGAGAATCTTCAGTATATCCTCGTCACTGTAACCACGTTTCACAAGCTCCCGTGTAACGTTAGGGGTCTGGTCAACGGTCTCGATACCCTTTGGCGGTGGACCAATACCATCAAAGTCTGATCCAAGTCCCACATGATCTGGTCCTACCAGCTTCACGATATGGTCAATGTGATCCACCATATCCATGACCGTCACATTCTCACCACCGTCAACGATGAACTGAGGCGCATAATTCATACCAAGCACACCACCATGATCAGCGATAGCCTTGATCATATCATCAGTACAGTTACGAGCATGACTACAAAGCGCCCTAGCATTACTGTGACTCGCGATAAACGGACCCTTAATCACATCAGCTGCGTCCCAGAAGACACTGTCACAGAGGTGGCTAACATCAAACACGATACCAAGACGATCCATCTCTTCAAGCGCCTGTACCCCGAGTTCAGGAAGCTTGCTCTCGCTACGTTTGGCACCTAGTCCATCAGCGAATGGTGTACGATAATTCCACGCGAAACTCAGCATACGCATACCGAGCCGGTAATAGACTCTAAGAAGAGCAATATCCCCCATCAAGGGCTCTGCGCCCTCAAGACTCAGTAATCCACAGACCTTACCAGCCTTCTTTGCTGCAATTATCTCGTCGTGTGTGGTTACTGCTACGATCTCCGGGTTTGCCTCTATCTCAGAATAAAACGCATCAACCATCTTCATCGCCATCAAAGGAGCCTCAGGCACGATAGCCCTTCTACCAGTGTAGACTGCAAAGGTCTGACAGGTTACACCACCCTCAATCATACGAGGTAGATCAATATGTCCTCTATCGCTTCTTTCACCAAGCTTTCTTGCTGGTGGGCTTCCCCATGGCTGGGGGAGGAACTGCATCAGTGTATCGCAGTGGGTATCAACGACAATGGCTTCTTTGTGGAGCCTCATCGCCCTTTCTTCTTGGGCGTCACTTAACTCAACCTTCATAGGAAATGAATGGTTGATTAGGGCTATAGCTGTTTCCAGTTACTTCAAGTCGGTGCTTCGCCCATAGTCCGCGTTCCTTAACTCACGTCCAATGGGACAAGCCCGCTGACAGGTATTGCACATCATCCACGTATTCTCCGTCAACAAGGGGCTATGCTCAAGATACACATCCCTGTATGTTGGGGAAAGCCTGTCCTCCCACTTCAATCCAAGAAGACACTTATCGGGATCAACCTTGTAAGGAGACAACGCACCCACAGGACACGCCTTGATACACTCCTCACAATCACCACACAGATCCTCTGTGAAGGGCTCAGTGGGAACCAGTTCAGCGTCAGTCAATATACTCCTGAGGCGTATCCAAGGACCATACTCTGGGTGAATAATGAGTCCCTGTTTACCGAATGCTCCTATTCCAGCCATCTGAGCCATACGCTTCTTGCTAAGCAGATCAGGCTCTAGGACCGTCTCGTAGCCCAGCTTATTCAGGTGCCTCATCATCCTGCGGGAATAGTATCTGCCTCTCCACTCATCAGGGTACTCCATGTGGTCATCGACCCTAACCACCATGTCGAAGAGGTTATCCCAGACCCTGATACCCAAGATGATCAGGGACTTGGCACCCTCAAGATAATCACCGGTCTTACCAGTATCACACAGATAATCCCTGTGAGCGATATAGTGTCCCGGATAAGCGTCATAGGTCTCGGCTGAGACTATTCCTACCATGTTAAACCCGTATCTAATGGCTCGTTGTTTGATGTCTTCGGTAAACTCGATTGTCTCTTGGGAGTATTTCATACCAATACCCGGAGTCTAGGACCGGATAAGTTTTCGGAGTCATCCATGTCGGTGAGTTGCGTAAATTGATGTAGAGACCCCATCATCGTTCAGTGAAACTAGTTATTTTAGAAGCAACCGAGTCTAACACATGAAACGGGCTCTGCTTCCATTAATCATCATTGCCAGTCTCTCATTCAGTATAGTAAACGCACTGGAGATAGAACAAGTAGGAGTCTATGACTTTGGAGTAGCTTATGATGTCGCTGTAGAAGACGATATCGCGTATCTTTCTGGCAACGATGGTGTCGATATATTCAATATCACCGATAAAACCAGCCCAGTCAAACTCACTAGAATCACAAACACCCCCAATGGAGCCCTAGGACTATACATCACTGAAAACATACTGTACATCTCGGCGACTTCAAACGGTTTGAAGATAGCAGATGTTTCTGACCCTGCCCACCCCGAGGTCGTAGGCACGGTTTCTGAAGTCGATGGGATCGAGGTCTACGTATGCCAAGAATATGCGTACGTAGCCAGCGGGACATCATTCTCAATCATAGACGTAACTGACCCATCAAATCCAGAGAGATTATCCACGGTACATGGGAACGAGAGAGTCTACAAGATACACGCCGTGGATGATACGCTATACATTGGGGAGGTAAATCAAGGCTTACTGGTCTACGATATAACCGATCCCACAGACCCAGAGTATATCCGAACAGTTTCAGGCACTACGGGAATATTCGACATGGACTCACAAGGAGACACACTATACCTAGGATGCCATGGAAACGGGGTGAAAATCCTAGACATAACAGACAGGCAGAACCCTCAGATCATTGGGAGCCATAATAACGGCGGAGAAGCCTATGGGATATGTATAGTAGATGACCTTCTTATGGTGGCTGATCTCCAACAGGGAATAGAGATACTGGACGTATCAAACCCAAGAAGCCCCACACTAGAAGCCAGATGGACCACCACCCATCCACACGAGATAGCGGGCGACACAGAGTATGTATACTTAGCTGATCAAGATGATGGACTTGAGATATTCAGGTACGGCGAAGATGTTGAACCAGTCGAGATGACTGAGCCTGAAACGGAACCTGAACAGCAAGAGGAAAACGGCATTCCAGTTCATACTTGGCACATAGTTTCTGGTTTGATAATATCTGTGGCGCTACTCAGGAAACATGCTCACCAGCTAATACATTAATCCGATAAAACCGATTTCTGGATACAAGAAAACCGATTCCTTTAGTCAAGATTTAAAAATGAGGCTCAGCTAAGTTGTCAGAGTCCGAGGAAAACCCATGCTCATCCGCGAGGTAATACTAGAAAACTTCATGTCATACGAATACGCGCGAATACCCCTAAAAGAGGGTGTAAACGTAGTATGCGGACCCAACGGCTCAGGAAAAAGCAGCCTACTACTGGGCATCTGCGTAGCCCTCGGAGATACTTATACTGAAAGATCAAAAAAGCTGAGTGACCTCATAAGGTGGGGACACGATTCAGCACGTGTAACACTAACACTGGATAACAAGATCGGTGAAAACGGTTACCGACCAGTCCCCCAGTACAACATGGACGAGATCAGCCTCACAAGAAACCTCAGAGTAGACGGAAAATACGGGTTCAGACTAAACCAACGCAACGTATCAAAGGCAGAGGTAGTAGAACTCCTACGAACCTATGGTTTTGACCCCAATAACATGCTCATCATCATGCATCAAGCCATGCCAAGCAGATTC
>JAOZIG010000336.1 GCA_026014515.1 Candidatus Bathyarchaeota archaeon
AGTAACAGTACTAGAGTAGCTACTGTTTACCCTTGAGTTTCTGCCAAGCCTCTTCAGCGATCTTCAATGGAGGATGTACATCTGGAGGAATGGGACTCGTGTACACTCTATCACCCAGACGCTCCTTATGCTCCTTCTTCGCCTTCTCAAGCCACTCAGGCTTGGTAAATAGGTCAAGGGCTGAGGCTGCCATGGTTTTCGCCGCGAATATGAGGCTCTTATGACCGATGCTCATGCCGCTGACGGCTGTGAATCTCCAGTCGTGACCCGGTGCACCCAAGACGTTACAGCTTGTGCCGAACTCCATGGTGGGGCACTGCCAAGATACATCAGAAACATCCGTTGAGCCCTTGCTGACCTCACCATCGTTCCAAGCATCCAGAATATCAGTAATCAAGTTGACATCCTTGTACTTCTCAGCGTTAGGCACACCATACTTGCGTAGACTCTGCATCTTCGCATCCTTGTCAAGGGTCTCGGCTATCTTCGCCGCGAAATCTTCCTCCTCTTTGGTCCAGCCTGGGTGTCCAACCTCACGCATGTTGGCTGTGACAAGCTCGCTGAGTGCCTTGTTGGGTATCTTGTTGTAGATTGCAGCGATGAGATCAACCTTTAGAGTGGTCTCGGTCATCATGGCGGCTCCTTCCGCGATCTTGTTGATTCTCTCATAGATGTGTTGAACCTGTGAACGCTCGGGAGCACGGATATAATACCATGATCGAGCATAATCAGGAACCACGTTGGGTTGTCCTCCACCAGACTCGATGACATAATGGATACGTGCTTCCTGTACTACGTGTTCTCTGAGGAAGTTGACGCCAATGTTCATCAACTCGATAGCGTCCAACGCGCTGCGTCCATGCTCTGGGCTACCAGCAGCGTGAGCAGTCTTCCCAAAATACTCGTACTTGACGCTGTTCACCGCGTTACTTGAGGCTAGCCCTGCGACATTCATGCCCCCGGGGTGGTGGCTGAGACAAGCGTCAACGCCCTTGAACAAACCTGCTCTAACCATGTAGGCTTTACCGTCATAGTTTTCCTCGGCTGGGCTTCCATAGACCTTGATGGTGCCTTTGATGCCTTCCTTCTCCATGGCGTTTTTGGTGGCTATCGCTGCCATGAAGCCACTAGTACCGTGAACATTATGCCCACAACCGTGACCACAGCCATCTTCCACTAGCCATTCTCTATAGGGTACAGCCTTGTTGCTGATGCCGGGTAACGAGTCATACTCACCCATGAACCCGATAACTGGCTCACCCTCACCCCATGTAGCAACGAAAGCCGTGGGCATTCCAGCTACTCCGTGGTCTACCTTGAACCCGTGTTTTCTTAGGGTCTCTACGTGTAGCTTAGCGGATTTGTGTTCGACCAAGCCGAGTTCCGCGTACTCCCATACCTTGTCGCTTACCTCGATGAACTCTTCACGATGCTCATCGATCCATTTCAATGCAGTTTCCTTCATCATAACTGAAACATGGAGCTATAGATGTAAAAAACATGCGAAAGCAAGCATATTTAGATGAGCGCTACTCTTGAGACGGGATAAGTGTTGAAAGTAGTAGGCGTAATCGGTGGACCAAAAACTGACGGCAACACATACAAACTGGTACGAGCCGTCCTGGATGGAGCCCTGGAAGCAGGGCATACAGTGGTCACTTGGAGACTCAGAGACGTATTCATAGGTCAAATAGGGTATTTTGAGGAAAAGGTGCTCTTTCCATTGGATGATTTTGATAAGATGCAGCCTGATTTAGAGTCAATGGGAGCACTGGTATTAGGTGCCCCCATCTGGTATGGGCATGTAGACACAAGGACATTCAACTTCATCAACAGAACCTACTACTATAGCAAATACTACAATGAGGAGAACGCTGAGAAGTGGCCAAGCGCACAGCCTGTAAATATTATATCTTATGGCAGAACTGAGCCTGATGCCTATGATGGTGTGCTGGATTGGCTTGACGGCGTGTGGAGCGGTTATGGGATGAAGAAATCCATCAATCTAGCTGCTCCGGATACAAGCAATAACCCTGTTGAGTCCAACAAGGAACTGCTGAAACAGGCGAAGGAGATAGGCAGGAATCTCTAACATAAATATTTAAACCATACAAGACTAGGCTCTAGGATACAATGAGTCATAGTATGGACATCTATTCACTGGTGCTTTTATCTGTTGGATTAGCGATGGATGCCTTTAGCGTTGCACTTGTTGCAGGATTCGGTCTCGGAAAAATCAAGTTATCAGATACACTGAAAGTGAGTTCAGTCTTTGGGGTGGCGCACATAATCATGCCGACATTGGGATGGTTTTTAGGCTCAACAATCATTGGACTCATCCAGCGGTGGGACCACTGGATCGCCTTCATATTACTTGCGTTTGTAGGAGGCAAGATGATCCGTGAAGGTCTCGATGAAGAGAACGAGGAGTTAAACGCATGCGACTTGCTGAATTTTACTAGCCTCATAATGTTCACAATCGCTGTAAGCATTGATGCATTAGCCGTAGGACTCAGCTTCAGTCTACAGGAACTAAGCATCTGGATACCGAGCCTCTACATGGGCGCCGGGACACTGATATTCACATTTATCGGATTAACCATTGGTAACAAAACTGGGTCTAGGTTCGGAAAGAAGGCTCAGATAGCCGGTGGCTTGATACTGATACTCATCGGGTTAAGAGTCGTAGTGACCCACATATTCTAATCACCAGTCTCAGTAGCCCAGTCATCAATGGTCCCATGACCCTTACCTATCTCACCGGCACGGGTTATCGCTTGTTTTACGCATATGGGCCCGATGATTTGTACGATAAAGGTAGATGCAGTGATTACGTTGATGATCAAGTATCCTAATGCTTCACCCGCTGCCCCATAGGATAGGAAACGTGTACCAGTGTTTATCGCCAGCCCAACGGCTACCCCTGCTTGACTCAGTAACCCCAGTCCTAGGTTCTGGCATACTTTTGGCTCTGCTCCACCCACTTCGCCTCCGAATCGTGCCCCGAGGTATTTTCCGATGGTTCTTAGTGAAACATAGATCAGTCCTAGGGCGCCCATTGATGGTAGTAGTGATAACTGGAATCTGGCTCCTATCAGGGCGAAGAATAGTACGTAGAGTACTGGTCCTGCTTGTTCGATGGTGTATCTGATTCTGTAACCGTGTTCGGGTGAGCGGTTGATTAGGATGAAACCGATTGCCATGGTGGTTAGAATCAGAGACATTCCTAGTGTGACTGATAACCCGACGCCTAGAAACACGAAACCGATGGAGATCGCCATGCCGTCATGTTGACCTTTGATCTTGTGGAGCAGGTAATCCAGTGTTAGACTCAACAATATACCTAGAATAAGAGAGCCTCCGATCTCAACAATCGGCACTAATAGAATATCAAATATGGATGTCGTGGCGCTGCCTGAGAGACGGCTTTCCACGAATCCACTGCTAAGGCTGAACAGTAATAGTGCTAAGGCATCGTCTAGTCCGATTACAGCGAGTAGGCTGGTGGTTAGAGGTCCTTTGGCGTCATATTCTGCGAGTACGTCAACTGTTGCGGCTGGGGCTGTGGCGGTGGATATTGCTCCAAACATCAGTGCGGTGTTCAGGTCGCGTGTGAATAGATAGACTCCAGTGGCTACTAGTATGAATGCACCAAACGCTTCAAAGATCAGTATGGTGAGTATGCTTCGCCCTATCTTGCGTAACTCACTGAGTTTGAGGTGGCTGCCTATATCGAAACCGATGAGCCCTAAGGCTATCTCACTGATAAAAAGCAGTTCAGATGAGAGCTCAATAGGTACAATATTCAGGAAAGAGGGGCCAAAGACAACTCCAGTGATGATGAAGCCAACAATCTGGGGTATTCCTAGTCTGTTGAATAGTTTGCTGCCTATGAATGCGAGTACTATGATTAACCCGATGAGTGTTAGGATGTTTTCCGTGAATACGTGGTCTATTGATAACTCGTTGATTGGTGCGGTGCTTCCGAGTACGGTGAAGGTGTTTGATGATATTGTCGCCAGTATTAAAACGGCTAAGTAGCAGAACAGCTGCTTAGTCTTTCTCATTTCCAAGGTTACGAGAATTACTCTATATAAACATTAACAGAATCAAGTAGAGATGATATTTACTGTTAATTACCTAGTATCTCTGGTAGCTCGGATAATCGTTCAATCACCGCATATGGAGAAAACATGTCAACAGTATCTATATCATAACAACGTGTGTTTAACAGAACAAAGCGTCCACCAGCAGCATTACAGGCATAGGCATCGTGATCAGAGTCACCTATGTAGACGAATTCGTCTCGATTGTATAGTTCCAGTATTCTGTTTATTGGCTCTGGGTCAGGTTTGATGTATCGGGATTCGTCACGTGTTATGGAGTGTTTGAAGTAGTCTCCGAAGCAGCCATACGCATGGTCACTGCTTATCCTGTCATAGGACTCCCTTGAGGCGGTGGTTACAAGCCCCATCTCATAACCAAGTTTCTGCAGTGCTTCTAAACCCGGTATGGTATCTGGGATTAGTACACTGATCTCGTGGTCTGCTCTCTCCTCCACCATGAAGGGCTCATTGATCTCAGTCATAACAGCCTTGATTTCCGCATCTGTGTAATCATGCTCCTCTAGATACAGTCTGGTAGCGTTCCAGATGAGTGCCATACGGTTTAGAGGAAATACTAGCTCAGATGGTACACCGTGTTTGATGACTATCTCCTTCATCTGAGCCTTGATTGACATGTATGGCCCATAGTGGGTTTTGGTACCCTGATATTCTGGTGGTTTTTCCTGTATTATTAGGGTGCCATCCATGTCGAAGAGGATGAGGGGCTTCATATCCCCTAGTTTAGTATCGCCTCATATAGATTCATTCTCTCGGATTTCAGGGTCTCCTCAGCGGGCCAACCAATGATGATATGATTTCTGCTCGTCATTGTTGGACTAAGATGAAAGTGTTCTCTGAGCCGTTTCTGTGTATCTTCCCCGTGGGTCAACCAGCAGTGTCCTAGACCTAGGGCGTGAGCCATCAGGCATATGTGGTCCGCTGCGGCTGCTGCATCATAGTATAGGTTCTGTGGCACGTATTTCTCGAACCTGAGGGTATGATACATGCTGAGTTCTTGGAGAACCACTATCATCACACAGTTCTCTATGGGAATATCACTGCTTACCAGTTTCTGCTCCTCTGGGTCATGGAGAACTAGGAACCTTGTACAGCCTACGTTGCAGCCATGTGGCGCATAGAGTCCTGCTTTGAGTATTCGTTTGATCATATGGTCTGGGACTGGTTCGGGTCTGAACTGTCTGATGCTTTTACGCCCGTAGATGAGCCGTTCAATGGTTGCTGCTTCAGACTCACTGAACCCCACCCAAGGCGTAATTGGTAGGTCTGCTGGTTTTCCCGTTCTGAGGCGTTTGGCGGCTTCGATGTATTTGATGCACCATTTGATATCCGGTGAGTCTGTGCTGAAGCCCCTGTTTTTCCATATCTCAAGTAGCTTCTCGGCTACTGTTCCGAAGTCTTCAGGTAGCTCATGGGTACCGTTGAGTATCCTGTA
>JAOZIG010000176.1 GCA_026014515.1 Candidatus Bathyarchaeota archaeon
GGTAAAATAAACGGGAATACCCACAGTATAGGCTCCAAGACTTTTCCCAGCTATTATATCCTTGTGACTATCCCCTACCATCATACTGTTCTTTGGGTTTGCACCTAGTTCTTTGAAACAGATTTCTAGTTGTGCTGGATGGGGTTTCATGGGTTGATCTACGGTTCTACCTACTACTACGCTGAAGTATTCTCTTATTCCTTGTAGTCGTAGAGCTGTTTCTGCTGATTTCGGTGAGTTTGACGTGCATATTCCAAGAGGTATGTTTTCTTCTTTGAGCCAGTCGAGCACATCAATACATCCATCCATTAGTGTACAGGAGTTTGCTCCAGTTGCCTCGTAATCACCTAGAATCTCATAGACTGATTCCTGTAACTTGTATGCTTCATCGGGTCCTCTTTCTTCTTGGAGTTGTTCATACATGAGTTCAAGCATGTTGAATAGCCCTTTTGCACTACATTCTTGGACCACGGATGGATCACAGTCATATCGGAGATAGGCTTCAACGATCTCCTCGTGTGCTTTTCTCCAATCTACGAATCCCCCTAGGTCTACGAGGGTTGCATCCATATCGAATACTATGGCGTCAAGTCTTTTCGGGCTCAAAGTATTCTTTCATGGGTGTATTCCCTTATAGCATTATCACATATGGGTGCGAAAGCTCAAAAGGAGTTTAGACACCATTCATAGGATACGTTTGATTGAGATTCGTTTTCATGGTAGGGGAGGACAGGGAGCAGTAACGGCTTCAAGGATACTAGCCACTGCTGCTTTCTTGGAAGGTAAGCATAGTCAGTCTATCCCAATGTATGGGACAGAGAGGCGTGGTGCCCCGGTTACGGCGTTTGTTAGGATCGGTAAGAAGGAGAGAATGGTCAGGAGTCTTGTTCATGAGCCTGATTATGTTGTTGTACTTGATCCACTTCTTAGGAAATCAGTTGATGTTACTCAGGGGTTGAAGGAGTCAGGTATGCTGATACTGAACAGTTCAGTGACTCCAGATCAGATTGAGGTTGACAAACACGTAAAGACAGCCGCAGTTGACGCAACAGAGATAGCGTTACAAGTCATTGGAAGACCAATTACAAACACAGCCATTCTCGGCGCATTCTGTAAAGCCACTGGAGAAGTCAAACTTGAATCAGTGATAGAGGCAGTCCGAGGAACATGGAGCGGTGGACTCGCCGAGATGAACATCAAGGCAGTTGAGGAGGCATACAATCAGACAAAAGTCGGAACCCCAATCTTTGTCGAGAAGATTCAAAGGGAAACCGTTTCAAGCAACAGTAAGGCGGATTGGAGGACATTCCAGCCTGTCGTATCTGTTGAGAAATGCATCGGCTGTAAGCAGTGTTGGATGCTTTGTCCTGATGGTTGTATAGATATGGTTGACGGGAAATGTGTCATTGATTACAATTACTGTAAGGGTTGCGGAATCTGTGCAGAGGAGTGCCCCGTGGATGCAATTGAGATGAAGATGGAGGTCGAGTAAAATGCCGCATAAGGAATTAATGGTTGGAAATAAGGCAGTAGCATACGGTGCTAAACTAGCTAGAATCGAGGTAACATCAGCGTACCCAATCACACCACAAACAACAATAGTTCAGTATCTCGCAGAGTTCGTAGCCAAAGGAGAACTTGACGCGAAATTCATTGAGGTAGAGTCTGAGATAAGTGCTCAGATAAGCGTACAAGGTGCTAGCTTTGCAGGTGCAAGAGTATTCACAGCAACAAGTGGTCCCGGTCTTCACTATATGCATCATCCGATGATGGGTTGTCAGCAGCCTATTGTTATGGCGGTGGTTCATCGTGGTGTGAAGAGTATGCAGCCTGATCACACGGATTTGATGTCTCAGCGTGATACTGGCTGGATTCACTTGTACTGTGAGGATAGCCAAGAGGTATTGGATACCATGATTATGGCGTTTAAGATAGCTGAACACAAGGATGTTCACTTGCCAGTCGCCATTGGGCTTGATGGTTATATTTTGAGTTATACGGCTGAGCCTGTTGAGATACCAGACCAAGAAGATGTTGACAAGTTCCTGCCAGCCTTCACTCCTGCGTATAGTCTGGCTAAGCCTTTACCGTATGGTGAGTGGAAGGAGGCTAAAGGTGCTACTCTCTACGGTACCCAGCATGCTTGGATAACTCATCATGATAAGATCAATGGTGCCAAGAAGATCATCAAAGAAGTAGACGAAGAGTACGGTAAGATGTTCGGCAGATCATATGGAGGCTTGTTTGAGGAATACAAATGCGAAGGCGCAGATGCGGTTATTATTGCCATGGGTACTATCGCTTCAACGGCGCGCGCCACCATAACTGATCTTCAAATGGAAGGGTACAAGGTGGGACTCATCAAGCTGAAGACATTCAGACCATTCCCCATAGAGGAACTGCGTGAAGCAGCCAAGAAATACAAAGCAATCGGTGTCATTGATCGTAATATCTGTCTCGGCAGCGGAGGAGTTGTATTCACTGAGCTGCGAGGTGCCATTTATGATCTGGAGGAGAAGCCTGTTGTTCTGGGATTCCATACAGGGATGTCGGGAGAAGAGGTTACCCCAGCCAAGATTAAACACATAGCGAAAAAGACGCTTGATTCCATCGATAAACCGGTGGATCAGGTAGTGGAGTGGGTGTGATAAAGATGAGCAAACCAATAGCAACACCATACATCAGCACAGAGGAGATAATGCTACCCGGACACCTAGCCTGCCAAGGCTGCGGACACGGGATCATAGCGCGTAACGTCATGAAGACATTCGGGAAAAACACGGTATACATCAGTATCCCCGGGTGTATCTGGATTACCCTAAGCAGAAACATTCCCCTCTACTGGACAGGAACCACGTTCCAAGGCGGAGCAGCCCTACTCAGCGGCATAACCAATGCCCTTGAGATCAAGGGAAACACGGATATGAACGTTGTAGCCTTCGTAGGAGATGGCGGAACCGCAGACATAGGCATGCAGGGACTCAGCGCAGCAGCCGAAAGAAATGAAAACTTCTTCTGGCTATGCGCCGACAACCACGCGTACATGAATACAGGTGGTCAGAGAAGCGGAGCCACCCCCAAATACGCGGTTACAACCACTACACCAGTTGGTGCTAAGAGCAGAGGCAAGAAAACATGGGGTAAGAACCTCTCATTCATCTTCGCCGCACACCACGTACCATATGTAGGTACCGCATCAGTTGGAAACGTCAATGATATGGTGGGCAAGATTGAGTACGCCAAGGACATCAAAGGATTCAAGCTACTACACATACAATCCCCATGCCCAACAGGATGGGGTTTCGATCCAAGTCAGACAGTCAAAGTAGCTAAACTCATGACTGATTCTGGCATATGGCCACTGTATGAGATCGTGGATGGAGTACTTCACTTGAGCTACAAGCCTAAGGAGTTGAAACCTGTATCAGAAGCGTTGAAGCCTCAGAGAAGGTTCAGACATCTTACTGATGATGAATTGAATGAGTACGAGGAAATGGTTGCCAAAAACTGGGAAGACCTCCTGAAAATGGATGGAAAACCTCTCCCAGTATAGCAACTTTTCTATTACTCCAGCCTTTTTTCTTTGTATGAACCCTTCAGATAATCCTCTTCTTAATTTTAATGATATACCGCGTTTTGATCTCATCAAACCAGAACACATAGAACCAGCAGTAACAAAGGTACTACTGGAAGCCGAGAAGAAACTCATCGAACTAGAATCAAACCTAGAGCCCACATGGGATGGACTAATCCAACCAATTGAGGAGTTGTCAAAACCATTCGAGTATGCATGGGCCCCTATAATGCATCTTCTCAACGTGAAAAACAGCAAAGAACTGAGAGAGGAGCATCAAAAGATGCAGCCTAAAGTAGTTCAATTTAGACTACGCGCAGGGCAAAGCAGACCCATCTACGATGGATTGATTGCCATCAGAGATGGCCCTGAGTGGAGTAGGCTTGATGAGGCTCAGAAACGGGTTATCACCCTGAGTATTCGTGACGCTGAGCATTCTGGAGTAGGGTTATCGGGAGATGCTAAGGATAGATTCAACGAGATTGCAACTGAGTTATCCCGGTTGAGCACTGATTTCATGAATAATGTGCTTGACAGCACCAAGGCGTACGAGTTCATAATCACAGAACAGAGTGATACTGAAGGTTGGCCAAACAACCTACTCCAGTTATCCTCTCAGAGTTATAGCACGGAGAAGAAGGAGGATTCAACTCCTGAGGATGGTCCTTGGAGAATTACACTTGAGGCACCCATAATCATACCATTCCTAAAGCATAGCAGGAGAAGGGATCAACGTGAGAAGCTTCTACGAGCTTATTCCAGTAGGGCTGACTCAGGTGAATGGGATAACATGCCTCTGATCTCAGACATATTGAAGCTGAGAGAGGAGTTAGCAAGGCTGCTAGGGTTTGATAATTATGCTGAGTTGAGTCTTGACTCCAAGATGGCACCCAGCGTAGAGGCTGTGTTCAGCATGCTTGATGAGCTATTCACTGCATCAAAGCCTCACCAGATAAAGGAGTTCAAGGAACTGGAGAAAACCGCGTCAGAAGGAGGACAATCTGAGCCAGTGGATCACTGGGACAAATCATTCTGGTCTGAACGGCTCAAGGAGAAGCTGTTTGATTTCACAGATGATGAGCTACGACCCTATTTCCCCATGCCCAAAGTGCTTGATGGTATGTTCAAACTCACAGAGTACCTCTTCAATGTAACCATCAAGGAAGCAGACGGAGAGGCACCAATCTGGCACCCAGACGTAAACTACTACAAAGTATACGAGAAAGATGAACAGATTGGCGGCTTCTACACGGATGTCTATAGCAGACCCGCAGAGAAAAGAGGCGGCGCATGGATGGATAGCTGTCTAGACAGAAAAATAATCGATGGAAAAGTCAGGCTACCAGTTGTCTACCTGAACGCCAATGGTACGCCACCTGTCGGTGAAAAACCATCACTCATGAGCTTTGACGAGGTTACCACCCTCTTCCACGAGTTTGGTCACTGCCTCCAAGGCATGTTGACCACAGTTGATTACGCCGATGTCTCAGGCATAAACGGCGTTGAATGGGACGCAGTGGAGATTTGCAGCCAATTCATGGAGAACTGGTGTTATCATGAACCCACTCTCAGAACCATTTCCGGGCACTGGGAGACAGATGAACCATTACCAGACCACTACATCGAGAAACTGCAGAAGACAAGAATATTCATGGCGGCAAACGCCATGGTGCGTCAACTAGAGTTTGGCTTGACGGATATGACGCTGCACAGCAGCTTTGATCCTGATGGTGATGAGACTCCCTTTGATGTTCATTATGGGATCGCCCAGAAAACCAAGGTAATCCCACCCATGAAAGAAGACCACCTTCTGTGCGCCTTCAGCCATATATTCGCAGGAGGCTATGCAGCGGGATACTATAGCTATAAGTGGGCTGAGGTTCTGAGCGCCGATGTCTTCTCTGCGTTTGAAGAGGCGGGACTAGAAAACGTGGACGGCATACAACAGTTAGG
>JAOZIG010000397.1 GCA_026014515.1 Candidatus Bathyarchaeota archaeon
ACCTTCTCACCCAATTGACTGATGATCTCTCGTCCAGTCTTCACGTGGGAGCGAGTGTTTGCTGGATTACTGAACTGTCTTGCCCACCATACCTTTGGGTTGTTTTTCTCTATCTCTAGACACTTGATACGTGTATCAATCTCTACTTCAGCGCCAGCGATACTTCCTTCATCACCAGTTTCAAGGGGTAACTCATGGACCTTTGCACCATAGTTCTCCATTATCCTGATACGCTCACGTGTCATGCCCTCAGGCATATAGATCTCCACATTGTACCCAAGCTGGGTACCGACAAAACTCAAAGCGGTACCAGTGTTGCCTGTGCTCGCCTCGATGATGGTGTACCCGGGCTTTAGTAAGCCCTGTTCCTCGGCGTCCCTGATCATCTCGATGGCGATACGGTCCTTCAGGCTCCCGCTTGGGTTTAGGTACTCGGGTTTTACGAAAACATTTGCTGAACCGGGTTCAACCACCTTTTGTAGTTTTATTAGTGGTGTGTTTCCGATTCGTTCAAGGATAGAGTTAAGATAGCTCATGATACAAGAAAAAACACGGTTCTAATATAAAAGAAAAAGAGGGGTTAGCTCTTTGCAATCTCTTCAACCGCGGAGATTAGGTGATCAATTTCCTCAACGGTGTTATAGAGATATGTTGAAGCCCTGACGTTACCCTGATTCAGCTGATAAAGCTCCTTCATCAAAGGCAACGCACAGTGGTGACCGCTACGAGTAGCCACATCATACTCCATATCCAGCGTCAAAGCCACATCATGGGGGTTCATATCCTCAATGTTGAATGTCGCTAAACCAACCCGCTGCTTGGGGTCCTTTGGACCATAAATCTCGACACCTGGAATCTCACTCAACCCATCAAGTAATCTGTTCGCTAGTTTGAGGTCCCATTCCTCGATGTTCTTCATACCAGCCTTGGTCAGGTATCTGCACGCTTCACCTAGTCCGATGACCTGTGCGATAGCTGGTGTTCCAGCCTCATACTTCATAGGAGGCACAGCAAGCACGTAATCATCGATGCTGACATCAGCGATGGTACCACCGCCAATACAGAGAGGCTCAGTTGTGGGAATCTCATGCTCAGCAATATACAAACCACCTGAACCTGTTGGTCCAAGCATCTTGTGACCGCTAAACGCCAAGAAATCCACACCCAGCTTCATTACATCAGTCTCAATATGAGGAACACCCTGCGCCCCATCCACCAAGACCTTGGCTCCATGCTCGTGGGCTATCTCGATAATCTCCTTGATGGGCATGATACAGCCTAGTACGTTTGATACATGAGTCACAGCGACAAGTGTGGTATCATCGTCTATGGCTTTCTCCCAGTCAGCCAACTCAAAAATACCCTCAGTATCACACCTCACAACATCAACCTTAGTACCATACCTCTGCCTGACTCTCAGCCAAGTAATGAAATTACTATGATGCTCAATGACACTTGTAACAATCTTGTCTGTTTTCTTCCAGTCCTGACTATTCGCAACAAGGTTAATACCCTCAGTAGTGTTCCTGAGCATCGCCACATTCGCCTTACTCGGCGCACCAATGAACTTAGCCGCCTCCTCATGGGCGTTCTCGTATTCCTCGCTAGCCTCCTGACTCCACCTGTGTACACCGCGCTCAACATTAGCCCTGTAGCCACGGTAGAACTCCATCTCCTTGAGTACTACTTGCTCTGGTGTTAGGCTGCTTGCTGCGCTGTCAAGATAGATAAAATCCTGTTCCAGTATAGGGAAATCTTTACGGATTGATTTGACATCCAACAAATTAACTCAAAAGAAAAAAGCCCTATGGGACTTAAAAAATGGTGCTAGGGAACTGTGACACTCTTCGCTAGGTTCCGGGGCATATCAGGATCAAGCCCCTTCAAGACAGCCAAGTGATAAGCAAACAACTGCAATGGAGTGATATACACAATAGGCGATAGCTCCTCAGGGATTCCCTTAGGCATCTCTACCACCTTATCGCTCAGACGTTTGATATCCTCGTCACCCTCCTCACAGATGGAGAGTATTTTGGCTCCACGGCTTTTCATCTCCATTATGCTGCCAATGATGTGACTGTGGGTCTCGCCTCGGGGGCAAACGAAGACACATGTTACGCCTTCTTCTATGATGCTGATGGGTCCATGCTTGCTCTCACCAGCAGGGTAAGCCAGTGAAGGCACATATGTGATCTCCAGTAGCTTCAATCTACCCTCTAACGCAGTAGCAGAACTGATGCCTCGGCCTAGGAAAACAAACAGTTCTTCATTCATGTTTTCTTCTGCGAGTTGCTTGATTCTTTCCTCGTTTTTCGTTATGGTCTCTTCGACCCAGTCTGGGATCATGTGAAGCTTCTGATCATATTCATCAAGCTCGTCCTGACTCAGTTTACCACGAGTCTTAGCCAACTTTAGCGCCATCTGAGATAGCACCATCACTTGTGATGTGAAGGTCTTGGTAGCCGCGACACCGATCTCAGGACCACTCTGCTGAATCAGATAAGCACGAGCAACCCGAGTCAATGTAGAGCCAACAGTATTGGTGACACCTAGCACTGTCGATGCCCGCATACGAGCATGATCAATCGCCTTCAAGGTATCATAAGTCTCACCGCTCTGGCTCACAGTCAAAATAATCGAGTCAATACCAACAGTGGAACCATATCGCTCCATGAACTCACTGGAAACCACAGGGAACGTGGTTAAACGAGCCAACTTACTGAACAGGTACGATCCGGCTAGACAGCTGTGGAAGCTAGTACCAGCTGCTACGAGGAATACCTCTTTACCCCGGTCTAAGAACTGGGTTAATAGTTCGAGATAACGTTCCTGAAGACGAAGCCCGTTCCTGAGGCTTGTAGGCTGCTCATGAATCTCCTTCAACATATAATGGGTATAGCCTTGTTTTTCAGCCATCTCAGGGCTCCATGTGATCTCCTGTGTGGGGCGTTCCACCTCTGAGCCGTCACTGATCTTTACTATCTTGTATCCTTCAAGGCTTAGTACAGCCATCTCGCCGTTCCGTAGATAATTCACCTGATTAGTATAGGGGAGTAAGGCGGGTACATCTGATGCGCAGAAGGTACCATTCTCGGAGACACCAAGTACAAGTGGGCTCTCATTACGAGCACAGTAAATCTTGTCAGGCTCATAGGTACTCAGCACGACGAAAGCATAACTGCCTTTTATTCTTCGGAGAACCCTGAGCATGGCTCCTTGAAGTCCAATATCTGTCTTCATTTCTTCCTCAAGAAGGTGAGCCAAGACCTCGGTGTCTGTACGTGACTTGAATATGTGACCCTTCTCGATCATCTCGTCCTTTAACTCAAGATAGTTCTCGATGACACCATTGTGAATGACAGCAATAGAATCGCTCTCATCAGTGTGAGGGTGAGCGTTCTCCATGGCAGGAGCGCCATGAGTAGCCCAACGAGTATGTCCTACACCTATCTTACCAGGCATGTCCAGTATACGAAGACTGGTAATAACTTCCTCGATTCTACCCTTGTCCTTGCGGACTTCCATCTGGTTGTTGTTGATTATTGCTACGCCTGTGCTGTCATAGCCCCTGTATTCTAGTCGCTTTAAGCCGTCGTTGATGAGCTTTACAGCCTGCCCTTCACGTAATATGCACCCAAAAATTCCACACAAGTTAGACACTCTCTCTTGTTACTACCTTCCTGTAGTATCTGAGCGTTAAAAAGCTATAGTATAGGCGGTTAAGATTATTAGCGGGGTTAGGTTACTTAGTTTGTCCGGAGAAAAACCAGATGAAGTATGTAGCCTTGACTAGTGGCAGAAACGAGGAGCGTTTCATACGCCAGACAGTTGAGGCGGTTCTAGCCCTTGAACCGGCGGCACTGGTTTATGTGGTTGTGGATGATGACTCAACAGACCATACAGCCGAGATACTACGAGAATACGAAAAAGTAACGCTTCTACGACTCAAGAACCCAAGACACGAGACAAGGGGTGTTAATCTTGCATGGGCTTTGAACAGTGGGGTCAAGAAGGTTACTAAGCTTGTGCCTGACTGGGATTTCCTACTCAAGATAGACGCAGACAGCGTCCTACCCAAGGACTATTTCAAGAAATTGATAAAAAAGTTCGAGGAAAACCCACACCTCGGTGTTTCAAGCGGTACACCCACTGATGAAAAAGTGTGGCGGGGAAGAGCATCAGATGGAGCCAAGATTTACAGAAGGGCTTGTTGGGATGATATTGGTCATTTTACGCCGGGAAACGCATTTGATACCCTCGCACTGATACAAGCCAAACAGCATGGCTGGATAGTTGAGTCATTTCCGGAGATCAAATACACACAGTTAAGGACCTGGAGGCGTGGAAACCTTGGAAGATGGGTTCTCTCTGGGCGTTCAAGGTATTTCCTCGGGTTCCCAGTGTGGCATACTTTCCTCATCGCATTAGTGTACGCCACGGATCGTCCATGTATACTAGGTGGGTTCACAATGTTTCTATCCCATGCTTTGACAGCTTTGGGTAGGCTGCATAAACCGCATAGCAGAGAGTACTATGAGTTTGCAAAGAAATACGCTATGTGGGAGCTGCTTGAGCGGCTCAAAGAGAAACGGTTGACTTAGCTACGCATATCATAGTAAGCGTAGAGGTATATTCCAGCTATTACACCAACGAAAACCAAACCGAATTTGAATAACGCGAAGTTAGCATTTTGACCTAAAACCCTGCATAGGGGTATGAATATGATTGTTGCTAGTGCTGTGAGCCATATTTCTGGTTTGAATAACTCTAGCAGCTTCATGCATGGTGCATGGTAGTGGTGTTTTTAGGTTCTTGTGGAGCGTGGTTACTGGTTTAGGTTCTATTTCCAGTTTTCTAGCTCCGCTTTGAGCCTTTTTTGTTTGTTTCTACTGGTGTTCAGATACCATGTAAGCCAAGAGATGGTATAGAGGGGGATTACGTCCAGTCCGGGGATTATCTCAAGTATTGTTATTGCGCCGATCCAGTTGAAAAATAGAACACAAAATGCGATTCCGCTGAAATCCAGTATATCCCCGTAGATTGGTGTCGCCATGAATGGCACCAGTAGGTCAAGCAGGTCTAAGGCTAGACATACTGCTAGTGTTGAGATGTCTTCCCAAGTGAATATTTTAGCCCATGGTGTCTGGATGGTTCGTGTTTCCATAATCAGCTGTATATTCTTGGTTTAAGATATATAAAAAAGGAATAGTTTACAGTCTTCAATGTGTAATATGTGACTATTTCGACATCAAACAGACGTCAATAATAATTAACAGTAGCATTAGAAGGGGTTAGATACAAAATAAGAAAGATTAGTCTCTGATTCCTTCAAGAACGCTGATGGCGTTCCATATTCTGGTGCGGCTATACATGGGCATGTTGGGGTCTTGGCTGATCTCTTCAAGAACACTGATGCTGTTGGCAGCTCTCGCCGCTATGCTTAGACTGGGGTCGTCAAGCATATCAGCTGCAC
>JAOZIG010000429.1 GCA_026014515.1 Candidatus Bathyarchaeota archaeon
CCGCCTAGGAACTTGGCTACCTTTTCCGGTGTACCGATGGTTGCGCTGAGGCCGATCAATTGCGGTGTTTCTTCTGCTATTGCCTTGATGCGCTCTAGTGCAAGGCTAAGTTGGCTTCCGCGTTTGTTGTCTGCCAGTTCATGTATCTCGTCTATGATGATCCATCGTACTGTTTTGAGGTGGTTCTTGATGGTTCTGCCTTGAAGTATAGCTTGAAGCGTCTCCGGTGTAGTAATCAGCATATCTGGTGGGCTGCGGCGCTGATAGCTTCGTTCTTTTTGGCTTGTGTCGCCGTGGCGTACCCCGAGTCTCATATCCAGTCTGTTCGCCCAATATGTCATTCTATCAAGAATGTCCCTGTTTAGTGCTCTGAGTGGGGTCACGTAGATGATGCTTATGCCGGGTTGTCTTCCACCATTCATGAGAAACTTGTGAAGTACTGGTAGTGTTGCTGCCTCTGTTTTCCCTGTGGCTGTGGCTGAGATGAGCAGTACGTCTTTGTCTTCCAGTATTATTGGGATTAGCTTTCGCTGGGGCTCTGTTGGTTGTTCAAAGCCTTTTTCTTGTATCAGTCTCCGAACTGGTCGGCATAACTGCGAGAAAGCATTATCCTCAGTCAAGGCGCGCGGAACATTTTTCGCAGCCTAAAATAAAAACCCAGTGGGGTAAAACCCGTAGACAGGTTTTCACGTATCAGCTTTTCCCGGGTTTTTTGCAGAAAATTGTTTTATACCCAGATAATTACTGTAATTATCAGTATATAATGAGGAGGTAACCAAAATACTTCACCTAGTACTGCAAACAGCAGCACCCGCGCAAATGACGTTACTTGTAGGGCAGGCTCTGTTTGCAGGGGGACTTATTGTACTTGCAGCGGTGTTGTGGCGGTTCTCAAAGATCGAGTAAACAAACCAGCTGCTATCTCTCACCCTTTTTCTAATCAAAACCCCCATCACAGTCTTTATACTTTAGGTGCGCCTAAGAACACCGATCGCATAAACGCGAACAATACAGGTGAAATCAATGGTTAAAGTCGGAATCATGATCTGTGACAGGAACAGGAAATGCACAGGAAACAAGTGTTTTAGGTCAGTAATCGAACGCGACGGCGCATTCAGAAAATACAAAGATGAACCCGTTGAAGTTGTGGGTTGGATGGCTTGCGGCGGATGCCCCGGTGAGCGACTAGAGTTCGCACCAGCGGACATGAAGAAATATGGAGCAGAGGTAATTTATCTGGCGTCTTGCTATCTAGCTGGTTACCCACCGTGTCCATACATCAAGGACCACAAGACCTACATCGAGAACTACGTCGGATTACCAGTAGTCATTGGAACACACCCCATGCCCCAGAACTATATTGATACCCATGAGAAGGCTGGTGACTGGGAAGGATGTGAGGAGTACCTAAAGGAGATCACAAACGATCCAGAGGGTGCCCACAAGTACGACTCCACTAGACCCGACTACTCTGAGAGCCTAAAGAAGAAGTAATCTTCTTAACTCACCATTTTTAATCAAAATCCAATATGAGTTCTGACGCTGAACTAGAGAAAATAAAGCAGGAAATGCTAAAGAAACTAATGAACCCCGCACCCAAGTCAACCTTCTGGAGATCCGGCGAGGTCATGGAGCTAACAGACGCAAACTTCCATAAAGCAATGAGTGAGACAGATAAGCCTGTATTGGTTGATTTCTGGGCTGAATGGTGTGGACCATGCAAGATGATGGCACCTGTCGTACACCAGATGGCACAAAGCTACGCTGGAAAAGCATATTTCGCCAAACTGAACGTTGATTATAACAAGATAACAGCCGCTCAGTTTGGGGTCATGAGTATACCTAATTTTATCGTCTTTAAGAACGGTAAAGCTGTGGGTCAAACTGTTGGCGCTGTAGGGCAACAGGGACTTAGCGCACTTATCGGGCGCTTTCTATAATATTGCCTAGTTTTACTACGTTTTGATAGATGAATTTATTATCTCGTCACTATTTTGTCTAAATATGAGTAAGATACTTACACGAGAAACTTTTATCGAGTTTCTCTTGGGGTTTTTAATAGGAAAAATATTTGGAACCGTAGTTTCAACATGGCCCTTCTTTGAGTATCTTTTCGATGCATCCCTCTCTGATGTATTTTACTACGAGTTCGTGGCAAACCTACTCTCATTCAATGGATACCATTACGCCCTAGCCATAATAGGCGGATTGATACTGGTTATCTGGCGAAGCAACGATTTATTCGACTAAAAAATAGGAAGAAGAATCCGCGACGGGTGCTTGGCTCCATGATGAATCTCGTTTGTCGCTATCCTTGTCTCTGTATCAGTGTCCACTGGGTTTCCCGTGTTATTGTTTCGTCCAAAACGAGGGAACATGCTGCTTGTGACGCTGAGTCTTATCTTGTGCCCTGGTTTGAACTCATTTCCAGTTTGGGTCATGGGTATTGTGATCTTGTAGACTGTGTCTGGTTCCATGAGCTCCTGTTTTTCTAGCCCGTTTCTGTATCTTGCACGCATCAATCCTTCCGAGATCAGTATGCTGCTTCCATCTGGGTGTACATCCATCAAGCTAACGAAGAAATCAGTATCTGGGCAGTCGCTGCTCACGTAGAGTTCAGTGGCTGGAGCACCTACTATGGTAACTGATTCCGTGAGTGGTTCGCTTGTGTAGACTAGGTTGTCGTCTCGTCTCAACAGGTACCGTTTGTCAAGTGGAGCTTCTTCGCCTACTCCGTAGAAATCAAAGTTTGAGACTGGTTTCGTTGGGTTTACTGGGTTGTAGATGTAGGTGTCTGTCTTGTCTGATGCTGGTTTTTTGATGAGTTTTCCGTCGCCTAGATGGGTGTTGGCTGCTTCATCGCTGTCTAGGTAGAGACTGCTGTGTTTGGGGTTCAGTGGCCAATGTTCCTCGGATTGAATCCACTTGTTCTGGTTCATTACATAGTATTTGGTGAGAGGCCAGTCCTTGATGGCGTCTTTCTTGTCTTTTAACCATCTGTCGAACCATGCTAGATGAACATACTTCATATCCATCTGAGACTCCAGTGAAAAGTCTACGCCTCCCAGTACACGTTTGGGGAACCTTGTACCACCGTGGTCCCATGGCCCCATAATCATGTATTGCTGGGTCGGGTTGGGACCATTTTGGACTGCTCCCCTGTAATAGCACATGGCGCCGGGTTGGTCTCCGTCATAGTAGCCGGTGATAGTGAGGACGGGTATCTTGATCTTCTGGTAATCTGCTGGTGTGAAGCTGATGTCTCGCCAGAACTTGTCAAGGTCTGGGTGGCTCATCCATTCCTTCCATATAGGCATCTCTCGTCCAAGTGCTTCTGGTAGGTCTCGTATAGGTAGTGTATTGTAGATGCGTTCCCAGTTTGCTGTGGTTCCCGCTAAACTCTGATTCGTGTGTGACCCTACGAAGTTTAGCCACCCGAACATCCAGAGGCATGGTATCCCGTTGAAGAATGGGAACTCTTTCATCCAATTGCCGCCTGTGGCTGTTGGTACTATTGTGGTGAGGTGTGGTGGCTGTTCCTTGGCTGTTGCCCATTGTATCATGCCTCGGTAGCTTCCGCCCATCATACCGAATTTTCCGTTGCTCCATGGTTGTTCTGCTGCCCACTCGATGAGGTCGTATCCGTCTGGTCCCTCGTTGAAGAAGGGATAGAAATCCCCCTCGCTATCATAACGTCCTCTTACATCGTAGACGATGAAGGAATAGCCATTTGATACAAAGAATGCCGCCATGTCCACGTGGCTCTTCATAGTGTTGTCGTAGGGTGTGCCAATGACTACTGTGGGGTAGGCTGCTTCAAGGTCTGGTAGATATATGTCAGCGGATATGTGCACGCCGTCACGCATGGGTACACGTGCATCCCAGATATGTCTCATAGATATACTGGGACGAGTTTATCTTTAAAATCTCACCTGTCACGCCATGTTACTTCATCTGTGGTGAAGTTATAGAACCCATACATAGTGACGATGGGCTGGTCTCCGGTAAAATCGTATCCATAGACACTCCAATCCACACCCCATCTATCCCCCCAGTCATTGAAGCTACAGTTCCCCGTTACCCCAACATGGGTTTTTGCGATATCTGGTATCGCTAAGCCTACAGTGGTTCCGTCTGTGGAGTTTGTTTCTGCTACTGCTAGTGCTGTTATCCAGAGAGCATCATAGATGTTACCGTGGATCATTGAGATTGATTGATTGAACTCTTCAAGGTAGGCTTGGTTTACTCGGTGATATGTGGGGTTATCTGGTATCGCTGGGTGGACTCCAAGTATCTGAAGAGGTGTAAGCTGTGTCTTGTTTTCCTCAAATCTGCTGTATCTTGTCCCAAGGTCTTGATGCCAAGTAAACCAGTTCCATACAAACCAAGGTACGCTGTATAGCGTGTCATCTGTCGTTGTGTCTAGGATTTTCTCTAGTAGATAACTTGAACCGATGAAATATACTGCGACATGGTCTTCACCATATTCTTTGGTGGATTCATTGATTTCCTCCTCCAGTAACAAGGTTGAGCTGTTAACCTCACTATAATCGATGTCATGTTCAATACGTATCGTAGAAACCTCCCCACTGTATTCTTCCATGAAGTCATCATCCATGGTTTTCATGTATCCTTCTGATTGAACGAGAATTACCTTGGATATGTTGAGGTTCTCCACACATCTGACCAGTGGAACCGTGTATAGATGGTCTGCGGGATACATCCTGTATGTATTTGGTGCCAGTTTCCAAGGCCATGTCTGTGTTGAACCCGGTGAGATTACTAAGCAATCATTGCTTTGAGCAAATGAAAAGAAGGTATCAAGTTGGCTGCTCCAGCTTAGCCCTACTATGAGTTTGTTTCCATTATCATAATGTTGTTTAGCTAGATTGTAGGCGTTCATGCCGGTTCCGTCTGCGCTTCTTACCGCAAAGTTGAACGTGTGAGGATGTTTATTTTCAAGCATATAGTTGTTGATGTCTTGTTCAGCCATCTCAGATAGAAACGTGTATTCAGGTAACTCGATGCCTCTAGGGCAGATAACAAGTATCTCAACCATTTTGTTATCGGTTGTCATAGGTTCCTGTGTTTTTTCTTCCATTTTCTGAAGTTTAATGACAATGAAAGATGCTGATATGAGTACAAATATGGCTATCAAGATTCGATACTGGTTAGATCTCACATATTTCTAACTAGTAAAATCAAGTTAAAGATTTTTTATAAAGAAAATTATACAAAGAGGCTAGTAAAGCCCCTTCTTTGCTTCCCTCGCCAACCAGCCGTCAGCGTCAAGGAATCCCTGTGCAGCACCATCAGCGATCTCTACAGCTGCTTTCTGTGCATCCTCAATCGCTTTTTCCTCGTCAAGGGTCTGAACAACCTTATCAACAATTACATGATCGCCGTTGATGATTACATCAGTAACCTCGTCCCCTCTTGCGCTGTAGACG
>JAOZIG010000009.1 GCA_026014515.1 Candidatus Bathyarchaeota archaeon
TGCATGAAGCCGGGCATCTCGTAGCTCGTGGTTATTATCTTGAGGCTGTTCTGGTACTGGTGTACCTTGATGTTGGCTCCTTTCTTCTGGAGATCGTAGAGTTGTTCCAGTATGGATACCTGCTCCTGTGGACTCGTCTGGATATTAACATCAACGATGTCCGTTACCAGATTAAACCGGGCTCCTGATAATGCGCTTTCTGGTTGCCTGATCTCTTCGTCTGTTGCTTCTCGGCTGAATCGCATGATGGCTGTTACGATGGTGTTTGGGTCTACATCGTTTCCAGCCATGTCTTGTACTTGGTCTTGGATGTATCGGGCGACTGCGCTGTAGTTTATGACTTGCATTCGGAGTCCTCGGTAGAGGTATGGGTTCTGGGTTATGATGACCCTGACTGCTTCCTGTACTGAGCTCCGTCTGTTTGACATCGTATCTTGTGTATTGTAGCGTAGTATAAAAATTTATGACATGTGGTTAAGATTTTCTTGTTTATGGGTTTCTTTGTTAGAACCACACAAAATATGTCAGAAATATGACATTTTGACATAATATTTATAAAGATCGGTGATAGAGACACCCCCGAGAACAAAAAATGGCATGGATAAGAGACGAAGACATAAACAAGATGTTCGAGAGAATGCTCAGAAACATGGGCTTCAACCAAGAAGACCCCAACGTCCAGTCATGGAGCTACGGCTACAGCATGACAACAGGACCAGACGGAAAACCCGTCATCAGGGAATGGGGAACAGGACTACCAGAGTCAGACCCACTGAAGCCACAGCCATACGTACCAGAGACACCTGAACCGCTATCACAGGTGGACATAGACACCGAGAACATGAGGGTACGCGTCATCGTCGAGATGCCTGGATTCACAAAGGAATCAATCAAGATAACTGGGACACAGAACAAGCTACAGCTATCAGCAAGCCACGAGACCAGACAAATCGACACCGAGATACCCATCAACGCAAAAGTTGACCCCAAGTCAGCAAAAGCAACCTACAAGAACGGTGTACTGGACATCACGTTAAAGCTGCTGGAAAAACCCCAACCAGAAGGCGTGGACATCCAAGTCAACTAACCCCAGTTTTATCTATTTTTAGGAGGAAAAAAATTGTCAGAAATAACACTTAGAGTCGCAGAAGCACCCCAAAACCTAGTTGGCAGAGGAATAGCCGTAATCGACCCCAAAGTCATACAGGATCAGGGATGGCAAAGCGGCGACGTATTAGAGATCACGGGAAAGAAGAAAGCCTATGCAAAAGTCTGGCCAAGCCAAACCGTGGAATACGGCAGAGGCTTGATCAGAATAGACGGCTTCATCAGAAGCAGCATAGGCGTTGGAATTGATGAAAGAGTAAGCGTACGACGCGTTGAGGCAAAACAGGCAACAAGCCTAACACTGTACCCGACTGAGCCACTACGCATCGTAGGCGCGGAAGGTTACCTAACCCAACTACTTGAAGGCAGGGTAATCTCACAGGGCGGACAAATCACCATCAACATCATGGGACGCAGGGTAGACCTGATGATAACAAAAGTCGAGCCAAAAGCAGACGTAGTGATAGTCAACAGGGGCACCCAGATACAGTTCACAGACAAAGTACCAAAACAAGCAACAAGCAACATACCAAACGTCACATACGAGGACATCGGCGGACTCGACAGGGAGATCAGCCGCGTCCGCGAGATGATCGAGCTACCACTGAAACACCCAGAGCTATTCGAGAGACTGGGCGTAGAGGCACCTAAAGGAGTACTACTACACGGTCCACCCGGCACAGGGAAAACTCTTCTAGCGAAAGCAGTGGCTAACGAGACCAACGCCAACTTCTACCACATCGGCGGACCAGAGATCATGAGCAAGTTCTACGGTGAATCCGAGGAGAGGCTCAGGGAGATATTCAAGGAAGCCGAGGAGAACGCGCCCAGCATCATCTTCATAGACGAGATCGACAGCATAGCACCAAAAAGAGAAGAGGTCAGCGGAGACGTTGAGAAACGCATAGTATCCCAGCTACTAACCATCATGGATGGCTTGGAGAGCAGAGGACAACTAGTAGTAATAGGCGCAACCAACAGACCAAACGCCATCGACCCAGCACTAAGACGCCCCGGCAGATTCGACAGAGAAATCGAGATCGGACTACCCGACAGAAAAGGAAGGCTACAGGTACTGCACATCCACACCCGTGGAATGCCACTATCCGAAGACGTAGACCTTGAAAACATAGCGTCAAGAACCCACGGCTTCGTAGGCGCAGACCTAGAAGCCCTCGCAAAAGAAGCAGCCATGGGAGCACTACGCAGAATACTACCCGAGATCAACCTAGACGAGGAAAGCATCCCCGCAGAGCTACTGGACAAGATAAACGTCACAATGGACGACTTCGAGAACAGCCTACGCGAGGTACCACCAAGCACAATGCGTGAAGTGCTGGTAGAGTCCCCCAATGTACAATGGGACGACGTAGGTGGCTTAGAAGACACGAAACAGGAGCTGAGAGAAGCCATCGAGTGGCCCCTCAAATACGGTGAGCTATTCGATTACTCGGGCGTCAATCCCCCAAAGGGTATCATGCTCTACGGGCCACCCGGCACAGGGAAGACGCTGATAGCCAAGGCGGTGGCAACCGAGTCCGAGGTGAATTTCATCAGCGTGAAGGGACCAGAACTACTCAGCAAATGGGTAGGGGAATCAGAGCGTGGCGTAAGAGAGGTCTTCAGGAAGGCCAGACAGGCAGCCCCCTGTATAGTCTTCTTCGACGAGATCGATAGTATCGTGCCCCCTCGTGGTAGAGACCTTGGCAGCAACGTTACTGAACGAGTTGTAAGCCAGATACTCACCGAGCTAGACGGCTTGGACTCACTCAAGGACGTTGTAGTTATCGCGGCTACCAACAGACCAGACATGGTGGACCCAGCCTTGATGCGCCCCGGCAGAATCGATAGGATACTCTACATACCCAACCCAGACAAGGAGGCAAGAGAGGCGATCCTAGCGATACACACAAAGGGAATGCCCCTAGCCGAGGATATCGACATGGATAAGCTTGCTGAGCAGATGGAGAACTATAGTGGTGCGGATATTGCGGCAACCTGTCAGGCAGCTAGCCAGATAGCCATCCACGAGCATCTACAGAAGTACAGTGACCCCAAGGAGGCAATGGAGCACAAGGATGAGTTGAAGGTAGACATGGAGCACTTCAAGCAAGCCTTCAACAAGGTCAAGTCCAGTAGCTATCAAAAGGCAACGATCTTCTGGGATCGCAACAAGGACAGCAACAGCCTGATAGCTTAATCCCCCTCTTTTCTCGATTCACCTATATTTCTAATTAACACATTATTCAACCGATGATATATGGTTGTGATTGATGGGCATACTCATTTCGCTGGACCCGGCAAAGGGCTTCCACCCAACACAATAGAAGCCTTCACAGAGATAATGGACTACAACGAGATAGACGCGGTTGTAACCTGCGCACCCTACTCTTCAATAGGTAAAGACAGAACCTACGATGAGGCGAACAAGTTTCTCGCAGAAGTCATGAAGAAAACCAACAGGATCATAGGCTTCATACGGGTAAACCCTCACCTACAAGAAAACGCCCTACAGAGCATCAAAGACTGTAAGGCTCAGGGCTTCAAGGGCATCAAGTTCCACCCAAGAAACGAGGCATTCGCTATCAACGATGAAGACATCGTCTTCCCGATAGCAGAACTAGCAGCGAAACTGGACCTACCCATACTGATCCACACAGGAGAACCAGACACCTATGGATTCGCACAGCCAACACCAGTAGGCGACCTAGCCGATTATTTCCCAGACCTAACCCTCATCATTGGACACATGGGTAAAAGGCTCTACGAGGACGCCATCTGTGTTGCACGGTGGTTCGACAACATCATACTGGACACATCATTCAGAAGCCACAAGAACATCGAACGAGCAGTAAACCGAGTCGGCGCAGACAGGGTAATCTATGGCTCAGATATTCCCTTTGGCGTCCCCGAGATAGAATTACTCAAAGTGAAAGTAGCGAACATCAGCGATGAGGAGCGACGCTTGGTGCTAGGTGAAAACATGGCAAAACTACTTGACTGGGAGGCAACGGCATGATAGTTGACGGACATACATTCCTCGGAAAATCCAGTTACATGGAGCAGACCAAGGAGACCATAATCGCTAACATGGACAAACACGGTGTAGACGCAAGCGTAGTGGTCGCACCACCCCCGGGACCAATCTACGACAAGGCAAACCAAGCAGTAGCAGAGGCTGCAAAGGACACCAAACGACTGATTCCACTCTATCACGCTAATCCCTTCATCGAAGACATGGCTGAAAAAGTGGACGCAGCCCTAAGTGATGGCTTCAAAGGAGTAAAGATCAGTCCAACCCATGACGGCTACGGTATAGGCGGACCACTAACGGACCCAGTGATAGAAAAAGCACGAGAACACGACGCCCCAGTCTACATACACTCAGGAGACTCCATATTCTGTCCACCAGAAAACGTAGCAAGATACGTCACGAAGCACCCTGATGTGAACTTTGTAACCACTATGACACGTAGAGCAACAGATGCAGCCATGACCATAGATAACCTCTACCTGATGACATACTCGTTCCCTGTGCTCGCGTTCCAGCGAAAACAGATGAGCTTCCCCGTGGATAGACTCATCTTCACCTCAGATGCACCGTTGGGAAGCCTAGAGGTAGAAATGAGAGCAGCCACAATATCTGAACTCAGCTCATCTGATTATGAGAAAGTCATGGGCGGAAACTTGCTAAGAATAATCGAGGCATAAGCCTCTTTTTTTATCCCATTAATAGAACTATTAAAACCGACATCAAACCAGTCAGATAAACACCATCAAAGGTACCAGCCCCACCAATACTCACAACAGGCCCAACCCCAGCTATCTTACCAAGATTCAACAAATCAGCACCAATCAACGCCCCCAAAGTACCCCCAATATAAGCTACTTGAGTAGCACAACTCACAGGACTAAAGTAGTTAATCAAGAAAACAACAAACGCAGTCATTGTGGGCGGACCCCACGCTGGAGTCGTAATGCCTAAGCCTTCTACTATCTGGGCGCTTTGATGCGTAGTTTGTGTCACTACGACCAGCACAATAAGCGCTTGTAAGTAGGTTAGCCAGAGATTCGGGGAACAGGATGGAATAGAGACCAGTAACAGATAGGCGCTAATGATGGTGGGAATTATTGCTCCACCAAGATTAATCATCACCACGGTTTCATGGGTCTCCTCGGTAATATTCGGAAGCATACGCTTTACGCCGAAAATATCAACAGTCTCCACCAAAGTAACCGGTGTCACACTCTCCAATACGAATAAGGGGAAATTCACAGAGCTACCAATGAGGCTCAGTAAGGTTACAGCCCAGAAATACTCCTGAGGAATACCAACGGCA
>JAOZIG010000282.1 GCA_026014515.1 Candidatus Bathyarchaeota archaeon
TGCCTGGAGCAGGGTTGACACCCGAGAACATCAAAGAGTTCCATAACCGGGTCAAGGCTAGGGAGTATCACTCTACTCTGAGTGAGGTAGTAGATAGCGTGATGATGTTTAGACGAGAAGACGTCTACATGGGTGGATTATCAGTTATTCCCGAGTATAGCTGGAAACAAGCAAGCGCAGAGAAGATACAAAAGTTTCTCAATGAGTTAAAATAAGTGGCGCTGGGTATGGGATTCGAACCCATGTGCGCGTTACGCGCACTGACTTAGCAGGCCAGCTCCCTACCAGGCTAGGAGAACCCAGCAACCAAACACTATGCACCCCAACAATGTTTTAAACGTTATTCCTTGGGGAAGACGCGGTGCCCCTCGACATAGGTCATCTCACAGGTCCAGTCTTTGAGCATCTCAGCTTCTACATCCAAGGGGTTAAAGTTCCATATTGCTAAGTCAGCGTACTTGCCAACCTCAATGCTTCCTATTTTGTCCTCCATGAAGCAGTGTTTTGCTGCGGGCATGGTGTAGAAGCCTAGGGCTGTCTGTGGGTCTACTGCTTCATCTGTTCCTAGTGTTTTTCCTTTGATGGTTTTTCGCGTGACTGACGCGTATAATCCAATGTTTGGAAGTGGTGGTGTGACAGTGGCGTCGTGACTGATTCCAACGGGTACACCTAGCTCAGTGAGAGTCTTGACTGGCATACATGACTTACATCGTTCCTCTCCCAATGCTTCTAGGAAGCTCTCACCGAGGAAATAGAAGAAAGGAGTCTGAGTGTTCACCATCACCCCTAGATCAACTAGCTGCTTCTTTGCCTTCTCAGTTGGGAAATAACAGTGTACTATCTGGTGTCGTGGATCGGGTCTTGGACTGGTCTTTTGAGCGTACTCGTAGGCATCCATGGTCATGTCTATCGCATGGTCTCCGATGGCGTGAATGGCTACTTGGAACCCGTTCCTGTGACCAAGCTCAACCATCTGGTTAAGCTCCTCTTGCTCAAGCATCATATTCCCATGGACATCAGGCTTGTCCAGATAACCATCATAGAATAATGCAGTCCTTGGACCCACCCCACCATCGACTGCCATCTTAAGCCCGGTAATCCTGAGTAAATCATCTCCACCCACAACGTAGTTATCGACAGCCCACTGAGTCTCAGCTAGGCTTCTAAGGAACCCAACCTGTATCTGGACACGGTGAGTAAGCTCGCCTCTTCTGTGGCTCTCTCTGAAAGCCTCAATATCTTCTGCCATCAGACCGGGCTCGATGACAGTGGTAAACCCTACTGCATGGAAATCACTGCAAGCTTTCTTGATTGCTTCAAGCTTCTCGTCTTGACTCCATTTGATTACATCAAGTACTAGGTTAGCCGCATGCCCTCTGAGTAGTCCAGTTGTCTCACCGTTCTCATCTTTTTCGACCACACCAAAACCGGGGCTAACAGTATCATTGGTCACGCCAGCGACTTCTAGTGCCTTGCTATTGGCTACACCCATCTGGAAAACTCGTCTTATGTAGACTGGGTTATCTGGGCTCACTGGGTCAAGATCATGTTTCGTGGGGTATCGTTTCTCTTCAAGTAGTGTCTCATCCCAGACGTGAGCAATGATCCATTGACCTTTAGGCGCGGTTTTGATTCGTTCCTCGACCATTTCTACTATTTCTTTGATACTCTTTGCCTTGGGGTACCTGATGTTTATGATGAAGGCGGAGGAGATACCATGCTCAAGGAAGTGATCGTGTGTGTTTACCAACCCCGGGGTACAGCATCGTCCATCAAGGTCTATAACCTCGGTCATGGGTCCTATTAGGCGTTTTACCTCTGGTTTACTACCTACGGCTATTATTTTTCCATCTTGAACAGCTACAGCATCTACTGTGCCGCGTCGTGGGTCCATTGTGACTACTGGTCCGTTTTGGATGACGAGATCAGCGAAAGACATGGTTACTTGATGGGGGTTTTAAGCTAAAAACTGTCTCTTCAGAGCTTTAGACGCCAATACTCGCCGCCATCATGGAACCCACGTTTAAGGTAGAGAGGTTTACCTAAATCGCTGGGGTTATTCACCTGCAAGTCAAAGCAACTCATGGACCTTGCTTCCTTGATTGCTTCATCCAGTAGTTTTCCACCTACGCCCATGCCTCTTGAATCCTCGTCCACGATATATTCCTCGATTCTGGCATAATGACCACCGCTGCGTATCGCTACAGGATAGGATAACGTGATTACACCGAGAAGCTTTGAGTCTAGTTCAGCCACCAAAACCACTCCAAGCACTGGATTCTCCAGTATCTTGTGGTAGATTGATGAGCTAATGGTTTGATCTACCTTGTATTCATCGGTACGATGTCTTGAAGGTAACCTGCTGAATAATTCCAGTACTTGTTCCTTATCAGACAAGGATGCTTTACGGACAACTAGTGGCATAGATGATGATTACAATATCCTGTTTTAGGAGTTTGGATAATCTAGAAACGAGTGAGAGTCTTGACACCGCTCTGGGTGCCGATATAGGCGACCTTGCAGTACCCGATGAATAACCCTGTCTCCATTACACCTTGTACAGAGTGTAATCGCGCGTTTAGGTAACCCGGGTTATGGATGGGTCCAAAATCTGCGTCAATCAGGTTATTTCCGTTGTCTGTAACCACTGGACCAAGCTTACCAACCGCTTGACGAACATTGGGCTTAGCTCCCATATTCCTGAGCTTCCTGCTTACAGGGGCTACCGCCATGGGGTGAACCTCAAGATAGACGGGTTGATCACGTCCTAGTACATCAGTGACCTTGGTCTGGTCCGCCACAAGAATATACTCTTTACAGCAGCTAGCTACAATCTTTTCTCTGAGGAGTGCTCCGCCGCCGCCTTTGATGGCGTTGAGTTCTTGGTCGATCTGGTCTGCTCCGTCAAACCCAAAGTCTAGTACGGGGAACTCGTCTAGTGTGGTTAATGGTATTTGGGCTTTTACTGCTTCCTGTATTGCTTGATAGCTTGTGGGAACAGCTCGTACTCCTCTGAGTTCACCGTTTCTGATCTTGTCTCCGATTATCCGTATTCCTTCAGCGGCTGTTGTGCCGCTTCCAATCCCGATAACCATATCGTCCTTAACGTGTTCGACAACTTTTACAGCTGCCTTGATCTTTGCCTCATGTACCCAGCTCATTGTTCCAGCTCCAAGCGCTCTAGCTCCTCTAGCTCCTTCAACACGTCCTGTTTAAGCTTATCTAATCTATCCTCAACAGTATCACGTCTACCTCGTCCACCAGACTCCTCTCCTTCATCTTCATCCTCTGGCTCTTCCTCGGTATCTTCTCCGGGTGGTGGAGGACGTGGTCTTGTTCTTCTTGGTCTTGGCGCTGGCTCTGGTTTCTCTGGCTCAGGTTTCTCTGGTTCAGGTTGCTGTATGTTGAGTTCCTTTATTATGAGGTCTATCTGGCTCTGTGTGCTGGTTAATGTCTGCTGGAACTGCTCTATGATGTTCTGTCTTATGTCCTCTAGCTCGTTGAGGCTCACGATGAGCTCGGCTTTTTTCAGCTGTTCATCGACTTTCTGCATCTCGGCTTCATAGTTCTTACCCAGCCTTTCACGTTCATTCTTGCTTATCTCGCCGTTGTCCTCTGCCTCGAAGAGGCGCTTCATCACCATGCTGAGGATCTCTTGCTGAAGTGTGAGAGTGCGTATCTGGGTTCGTGCGAGTTCTACCTGTGTTCTCTCTGTGATGGTTGGTAGATCGGGTAGTTTCACTTTTCGTGGCTCCACCTCAACAACTATGGGAGACTTGTCATCTTCCTTATCAGTGGGTTTCTTTGTGCCCTCTGTTGCCCTTAGAAACATCATTATGGCGACAGCGGCTACGATGAGGGCGCCAATACCCAGTATCATGTCTGTGGTAAGAGTGATAGCCATGCAGTTCACTCACTGTTAGAAGCCAAGAATATATAAGCGCTAACCCTAGAAACGTGATTGTCGCATCTAAATTGCATTATTCTGTAAATTTATTGGGGTTTCATGGGTACATTATACTTGGGATTTATAGGTGAAATTGGTTGGAGTATATGAGATATTAATGTCTGAAAAGCTTGGGTTAGGAAAAATATCAAAAGAGGTCTTTAACCGCAGTGTACTTCCATATATCCCAATCGAAAAAGACATTGAGCTAGATGGAGCAGTCACTACCCTCTCTGGGAACACAGTGATAGCCCACAGTCCAAGCATAGGTGTACCAACTGAGGCACTGGGATTCTTTGCTTTTCACTATTCAGCTAGCAACGTTGCGTCCAAGTTTGGAAAACCCCGACACCTAATCTCAGGAATATACCTACCATTAGAGACAACCGAAAAAGAGCTTCAAATCATCGCCAAGACCCTAGGAGATGAAGCAAAACGATACAAGGTAACCATAACCGCAGGACAGACAGCAACCTATTTCGGAGTCCAAATACCGCTTCTGACCTCGACTTGCCTAGGTGAGCAGATGAAGATTCCTGACGCCCCTCGTGCTGGGGACAAAGTATGTCTGATGGGTCTCGTGGGGGGTGAAGCCCTTTGGCTTGACAAGCTCTCGAAAGGAGAATCATCTGAGGTGTGGCGGGAGTTTACACCACTTCCCATGATTCTTTCCCTTCAAAGAATAGAGGGAGTGAAGATGATGCATGATGTCTCTGAAGGGGGGGTTATTGGTGCCTTGTATGAGGTTGCCTCAAGTAATGGCTGGGGGATAAAAGCCTCATCAAAGAATATCCCTCTTTACCCTGAATCAGACAACCTGCCGGGAAACATCTTTAGAGCCCCCACCTATGGGACGCTGATAGCCATAATAGATGATGACTCCGTCGATGATGTGGTTGATTTATGCAAACAAGTAGATACCTCCTGCGCCATAATCGGCGAGATTGTCTCAGAGCGAGGACTATTGTTTGATGGAGAGGATATCCATGAGCAGAAAAGAGTAGACATCGACAAGATTTACGGCACCTACGAAAAACAGCGATAACCGATTCTATTACCCACGATTTTCAGGTAAAGTTTATAACGAGTAGCTTGAGCACCTAACGTGAAGGGGAGCTGGACAGCAGTCTGGCTGAGAGGCACGCGAACGCGTCGACCCTTTGAACCTGATCCAGGTAATACTGGCGGAGGAAGAAAATAAATGAGTAATAGGAATTTCGATACAAAGGTTTTAGCGGAGATGGCTATCATGATAGCTGCCGCTACTGTTCTTAGCATGATTAAAACTGGTCTTCCATATGGGGGCTCTGTAACCCTTGGAAGCATGGTACCAATACTTTTGATCTCGTTTAGACGAGACATCAAGGTTGGTGTAACAACTGGCATAGTGTATGGGTTTGTCCAGATGTTCCTTGATGGCTGGTTCTACAGCCCTGTTGGAATGTTCTTGGATTATCCCCTCGCTTTTGGTATGATAGGCTTAGCTGGTCTTTT
>JAOZIG010000123.1:0-2558 GCA_026014515.1 Candidatus Bathyarchaeota archaeon
TGGTACTGTTTTAACTATGGCGCTTGTTGATGACTCTGACCGCACCATTGACCCTGATTATGATCAGTTGGTTCATGTTAGGAAATATGTCTTTGATAACTATCCTGAAGCAACCAGATTATTCTTATTGATTGACAAAAGGGATACGCCGGGTTTCATAGTATCAGTCAGAGCGGTGAAAACAAAGGACTTCTTAACAGCTACAGTGATGAGATTACCTTGGACTACTCTACGTGAAGCAGCATCCAAGATATTCGATAGCTGTCCAAATGTTAGCAGAGTCTATTATGATATTACTCCAAAGCCGCCTGCTACTATAGAATACGAGTAAAAAAATAGTTTAGGGGTTTATTCCCAGGTCCTTGAACTGGGCGAGCACTCCCTTCTTGGCGTAGATAAGATCGTTACCTAGAGTAACCAAGTTATACTCTTTCTTCATCCTCTCAGGGATACTTGAACCAGATGCCTCATGTATGCCTGCACCGATTCCGGCTGCCTTTGATGCGTCATATACGGTGTCAATGGCTTTCTGAACATCTGGGTGACTCATGTTACCGAGGTGTCCATAGCTTGCTGATAGGTCAGCGGGTCCAATATAGGTCGCGTCAATTCCATCTACGCTACAGATGTCCTCAATGCTTTCAACTGCCTTCTTTGACTCGATCTGGACTACTACCATAATCTCCTCATCAGCGGTCTTGAGATAGTCTGGGTCGAATAGGGCGGCTCTTCTTGGTCCACAGCCTCTTAGACCATCAGGGGCGTACCGTGTGGCTTTTACAGCCATCTCTGCTTCCTCTTTGCTGTTAACCCATGGGACCAGTATGCCGTGAGCACCTATGTCCAGTGCTCTTTTGATGGCAACTAGATCATTCCACCATACTCTGACGATGGGTGTGGTTTTTGTGTCTGGGCGCATCGCCTGCATGAGTGTCTGTGCCATGATTGGGTCGAGTGGTGCGTGTTCTGTATCGATTACAAAGTAGTCGAATCCAAGGCTTGACATCATCTCTGTCATGATTGGGCTCTCTACTGTGATCCATGTACCATAGAGTTGCTCGTTTGCCTTGAGTCTGCGTTTAAGTTCATTCCTCAATATTCTCACCTAAAGTGACACATAACGGAGGACTGATATCTATATAGGGTTTCGTAGAAGGCTAGATACTCAAAACGATGTTCTGTATACCCTCTACCCACCTGAGATAACTATTCAGTGAAGCCCTCAAAGCAGTGGTATCAGAGGCATAAGTCGTAATAATCAACTGTTTTTCGTCTATGCTGATGCTGGTTGTTGATCGCTCTGATGAGGGGTTCTCTGATTCAGGCTGTAACGCGACATCAATCGCCTTTAGCAGTTTTGCGTCTAGCTCCAGTTTCACCACTGAGATAACATCAGCACTATCTGAGTTCATAGTGATGTAAAGAATAAGGGGGGTTTAAAAAAGGATTATACTGGGATACGTATCCTACGTGAGGCTTGACCGACCTTGGTCGATGGTGTGTATGCTCCGCCTGCGAACTTGTGTCCGCATTTTCTGCACTCCCAGAGTCCAACGCTTTCACGTTTTACGCTTGGGCTTGCACAGCTTGGGCACTTGTGGTATGTGTGGAGGCTTGTCATGATCCTTCCGTATCTTTTACGGAGGGTTGCTCCTCCTCTGCCTCTTAGACCGATGTTTTTACGCTTGTTCTTTGCCATTATTCGCTCGCCACTGCTTGTGACCTTATCTCTGCCGCCTTCTCCTCAGCGATATTTATGCATTTCTTTAATTCATCAACTGTGAAGCCGACTGCACCGGATTTTTGCAGCGTTGTAACGTTATTGTTCTCGTCAAGCGTAACCGTTAGCCTTCCATCTGCTACTTCTTCCTCGTCCGCCGTAGCGTCTAGGATGAAGTGTTTGCCTATCTTGTAGATGGTGATGGGTATTGGCTCACAGCGTAGCTCAAGCTTCTTGGTCTTGTCTGTCTCGGATACCTCGTTCTTCTTTGATACCTTGAAGACTGGAATCTTTGCCTCCTTTAGGGCGGCTAGTGCTCCGAGTCCACAAGCATCAATTAGGTTTCCATCCCAGTTTAGCACATAGAGATCAACGAACACGATGTAGACCTTCTCGCCTGATACTAGGCCTAGGTCTTCCATGTTTAGAATCTCGGCTGAGCGTAGACCACGGTCAACGACACGTGCCAGCTCGATGGCTCCTTCTGGGGGTGGACCGGGTTCCCATGTCTGGTGAGCGACTGGAGTGTACTCTGCGTTACACATCAAGACTCCCTCATCTGGGGTGTCTTCGAATGGTGTGCCGAGTCCAGCTTTGACGCCTACTACGACATGTGTCTTACCGATCCTTACCTCTGCTGAGCCTTCTGATTTCTCTAGGAAGCTTGTCTTTACTTGGATTTCTCTGAAGTCAGTTAGGCCTCTTCCATCCATTCTGGTGCCTGCTTCGAGAACTTCTTCGATCTTTTTCCGCTTGAGTCTGGATACTATGTTATTGCTCATTACTCGTCTGCCTCCTCAGCTTCTTCCGGCTCTTCACTCGGTTCCTCGGTTTCCTC
>JAOZIG010000123.1:2568-5373 GCA_026014515.1 Candidatus Bathyarchaeota archaeon
CGAGACGACACGCCTACCGGGCAGCGCGCGCCTCGTACTTCTTCTTGAGCGCCTCACGTTGAACCTCGTAGACCTGTTTGCATCCCTCAATGGCTAGTTCTACTGCCTCGATGGTTTCCTCGGTTGAGAGGATTCCATCCATCTGGAGAAGTGTAACCTCTTCAAGCTTGGGCATATAGGCTAGTGGAACGTCTGCTTGTCCTTTCTTGTCCTCATAGTCTCCGAGGTCTAGGACAATGTGATCATCCATCTTGCCAGCTGCACATGCTGCGACTAGATCCTTCATGGGGATACCTGCATCAACGAGCGCTACTGCTGCTGCGTTTACTGATGCGCATCGTGTACCGCCGTCTGCCTGAATGATCTCAACGTATACGTCGATGACGCTGCGTGGATATCTTTCAAGGAATAGGGCTGGTGCCAATGCGTCTGTCATGACCATACCGATCTCTGTGTCCCTTCTTGATGGGGCAGGTGATCTTCTTGGATCTACGCTGAATGGTGCCATATGGTATCTTACTCTGAGTACACCCATGTTTGGCTTGCTCAGTCTTTTTGGGTGCATCTCTCTTGGACCATAGACTCCAGCTATGATCTTGTTTCGGCCCATCTCGATGTATGCTGAGCCGTCTGCGTTGGGGATTACCCCTGTCTCGATCTTGATTGGGCGAATCTCGTCGGCTTTCCTGCCGTCTACTCGCTCAAATTTTTTCTTTCTGCTTCTCTTTGTCTTTGGTTTAGCTTTGCTCATTTTCTCTGCTCCTTAATTTCTTTAAGGTATTCTTGTATCCTGTTTGTGAGGCCTGAGGTGTGTGCCTCTGCCTCGATCTTTTTAATAACTTTAACAACGAGTTCCTCGTCTGTCCGGTTTTTGCCGCTAATCAGTATCTTGCCGTTCTGGCCGATGGTTACTTGGCACCGGGTCTCCTTGAGGATCATGTTAATCATGCTCCCCTTCTTTCCGATAAGTCGGGGTATCTTGGACGGCGTTATATCAATAAGGAAGCCGTCTCTTGCCTTGCCCAGTTCACGTCCCATAATCGATAAGATTGGTGTGCGTCTTCTGTCAAGGTCTACTATTTTGGCTACTATTGTGTCGCCGACGTCTAGTATCTTGGTCATGTCTTGGTAGGTTCTGAATGGTTTGCCTATGGCGTCATTCGTTGTCAGTATCGCCTCGTTTTCTGCTCCAATATCTACCTTCCATTGTCCAAGTTCTATGTCTGTGACCATTCCTATTACGAGGTCTCCTACCAGTGGTATGAAGCCTGCTTCTAGGGCGATTACTGCTACCCTGTCCTTGTTATAGCTGGCTAGACCTACCCTTGTGGCGTAGATGTTTCCCTCGTTTCTGTAGGTGTTATCTCCTGCTCTGGCTCTTCCCTCAAAGAGGAGGTCGCCGGGGACTACTATGTCCCTTGTCTCAAATTTTGCGCTCATTCTCCCTCACATCTATTTTACTATCTTCGACTGCACGTTTCCCTGTGTATCCTTACCCAGCGCCTCCATGAAGTCTACCTGCATGGCTGCCGGTAGCTCTACTACTGCAACCCATGAGCCGTCGTTTTGCCACTCATCCCGCTTGATGGTACCATAATCCTTGACGGTACCATATGCTTTGCCTGTGAACTCGGCGGGTATCTTGAGGGCGATCTGTATGTTTTCGCTGCTCATTGGTAGCACTGAACGTAGCGCCTGTACGACCTCTTGCACCTGTTCCTCTGCATCCTTGAATGGATCGATGTGATATCGTATGTCTTCCATAGCGTTCTCGATCCTTACTACTGGATGTGGTAGCTTGGTTTTTGGGTCTACAAAGGTCCTTGAGATGATGTATATGATCTGTTTTCTCTTTTGCTCTGTCATCTCTTGGCGCTGCTGGGTGTTCAACTGGAACGTGCCCTTTTCGAACATCTCTATAGCGACTTCGATGGGGTCGCTTGTCCCATAGTGTTTTTCGAGTAACTCACCTGAGGCTTTCTCTCCCTTGTTTGCATCGGTGAAAATTACGTCTATCATTAACACGTTTCTGATCTCACCGATCTCACCTCGTTTATACTTCAGACCCTTGTCTGGGTCTACGAGTATCTCGAATTTGTCTCCGCCTGTCTGGTGGCGGACGATTGTGAAATCTTTCGCTTTCGCGTGTTCTTTTCTGATCATTTCCTGAACACTTGCCTAATCGAGATAGCTTTTGATCTCTTCTGATTCTAGGCGTTTGAAAACCTTGGACTCAACTGGAACGATTGCAACTTTGATCGTCTCTTCGTTCACATCTGTATCAGAGGCAGCCTTTACTGCTTCAATCGCTAGCTTGATGGCATCCTCAAGGGTGATGGCATCACTGTATTTTTCCTCTAGCAGCTTGTTCGCCTCATCGTTTTTTCGTCCAACGGCGATGGCTTTGAATCCACGGTATGCTCCACTGGGGTCAGTGGTCAATACTCTTGGTCCAGTCGCGTCAACGCCTGCAAGGATCATTGTTACACCAAAGGGTCTTACACCCGCATGCTGTGTATATGCCTGACTCATGTCTCCTAGACGGCGAGCAAGTATCTCAACGTCAACAGCCTCATCATAGAGGAGCTTGTTACTCTGACAGTATACTCTTGCCTGTCCTATGAGTACACGTGCATCGCTGCTCAGTCCTGATATTGCGCTGGCTAGGTGGTCATCAAGCTGATAGATTTTGCGGAAGTACTCTGGGTCTTCTAGTTCACTTTCGGGAGTCTCGTTGGCAGCCAGTACTACTCCTTCTGGGCTGGCTACTCCGACAATTGGTGCGCCTCGTTTTACTAACTCGAG
>JAOZIG010000119.1 GCA_026014515.1 Candidatus Bathyarchaeota archaeon
AAAAACTATACGCCTCATGGGCGAGCAATGGAGGCTCATGGCTGTTCTTCGCATTCGTATTTGGAGCAGGTTACCTGATTATCAGGATGTTATTGGGAGAAAATAAGGAGCAGCATAGTGTTTACCAGTTCTTTGACGTGGTTTTTCTCTTCATGATCCTCATACTGATAATTCAGAACCCAGTGGAATCCATGTTATTCACCCCCACAGAAGGCATGGGGTTAAACCCACTACTCAAAACCCCTTGGATGCTCATACATCCCCCGGTTGTATTCATAGGATACGCCTTAGCACTCTACGCATTTGGCTTCACATTTAGTCAAGCAGACTCCAAACCAAGACTAACAAGGGCAATGGCGGCGCTAGCATGGCTATTTCTCACCTTTGGGATAGCCCTTGGTGCTTTGTGGGCATATGAGGTGCTTGGATGGGGAGGATACTGGGCTTGGGACCCTGTTGAGACATCATCACTAGTTCCATGGCTTACTTTAACCGCGTATTTCCACTTGGTCTCACAGATGACTAGTGCCAAGAGCACATCAAAAGACTTCATGCTCTTGGTAACAGGTGCTTTAATCATATTTGCCTCTGCGGTAACCCGTGGAGGATTAGCTGTCTCTGTCCACGCCTTTGGAGCATCTCCGATAGGGTATGTATTGTTGCTGTTGATGGGGATAACAATAGTCTATTATTTAGTGAATAAGAGCAAAAAGGGTTGGAGTTATTTCGAGTTTGAGATAAATACCGACACCGTGTATAACACTGCCCTATCAATGAGTTTCATCTCCATCATCATGATTGCCGTCATAAGCCTCTGGGGCATCATATTCCCAATAATCAACAGTGGACTTACCGGAGGAGATGTGAGTCTAGACGCAGCATTCTTCAACAAATGGGCTTACCCATTCGTACTATTGTTCCTAGCTGGACTCATAGGGTGTCACTTTAGTGAAGTTCTAGATATGAAGAAATACTCTGCAACCTTGTTCGGAGCCGTATTACTTGGCTTTGGTGGCGTTATCATGGAGTTCCCCACGAGTAATATGCTTGTTAATCTTGGGCTTCCCATCACAACGATTGCTGGTGTGGCTGTTCTTTATAATTTAATTAATAGTTTAATGAAGAAGAGGTCGGCTCAGGTTCATAGAAGCTTCCTTCACTTGGGTATTGTGATAGTTATGCTCGGTATACTGTTGAGCTCAACCAATGAGGTCAACTACGGTGAGCTTGTAGCAAATCCCGGTGATACTCTTGATCTAGGAGAAGTGGAGCTAAGTTTCGGGGAGTTTACAGGCATCGAACCCACTGGAGAGGTAATTATGGATACTACTACATTTGAGATGGCGCCAGAGTATGCAGGTTTAGTAATACCTGTTACGGTTACTAAGGGTGATTCAGTTATTACAAAAGATGTTTCAATCATGATCTATTCTGCCCACGGAGTATTATCCAGACCAACTATCATACGAGCGCCGGGATACGATGTGTATCTTGTGTTACATCCTTCAACAATAGTGTACAGAGCTCTTTCACATCAACTAAGTGGCGCTGAATATCTGCCTGAAGAGTTTGTGATTAGTGTCATCTATTTCCCGTTGATGAACTTGATATGGTTAGGTACACTCATCATGTGTATAGGTATCTTCTACCCGATCACAAAGATGAGAAAACCATCCGTTGAATAATCTTTTCAAATAATAAATTCTATACAAAATGATCAATTGGATAGGTTTAAAATAGATTTATGCCTGTAAGGAGTCTATGCCCGGCGTCGATCTAGTTCTACTACATGCTCCAAGTGTCTATGATTTCCGTGAACGCCCAACAATGTATGGACCCATCAGTGACGTTGTACCATCAACACCCGTCTTCGAGATGTACCCATTAGGCTTCGTAAGCATGGTAGGATACCTTGAACAGAACGGCTACAAGGCACGCATAATAAACCTAGCAGTAAAGATGCTAAAGAACCCAAGATTTGATGTAGAAGAGTTCATAAAAAAACTCGACGCCAAGGTCTTTGGGTTTGATTTACATTGGCTTGCACACGCTGCTGGCAGTCTGGATATCGCTGAGATTGTTAAGAAGCATCATCCAGACGCACCAATATTATTGGGAGGTTTATCAGCTAGCTATTTCCATGAGGAAATAATCGAGCACTTCCCACAGATTGATTATATTTTACGGGGCGATACCACAGAGAAGCCTCTTCTTGATTTAATGAATCACATCTTTTCAGGAAAAGAACCAGAAAACGTAGAGAATCTAACTTGGCGATCAAAGGATGGAAGAAAAAGGGTAAATCCCATGACCTTTGTGCCGACTGAGATGGATGATCTCTGGGTTGATTATAGTCAGGTAATGAAGCTGGTGCTGAGGCATAGGGATTTGGAGAGTACCCTGCCTTATGAGAGCTTCATGGACTACCCATTCACAGCGGTGCTAACATGCAAGGGATGTGCCTATAACTGCATTACTTGTGGTGGAAGCTGTTATGCGTTTAACAACTTCTTCTATCGTAATGGACCCGCCCATAAATCCGCTGAGAAACTCGTTGAAGAGATCAACGTAATCAGTGAATACTTCAAGGCACCAATATTTCTCATAGGCGACCTACGGCAAGGCGGAAAAAAATGGGCTGAAGCCGTATTAGATGGCATCAAGGAATCCAAGCTTGATAACACTGTCACTTATGAGGTGTTTGATATGGTTCCCATGGATTGGATGAAGAAAATCGCATCAAGCACTCCTAACTGGACCCTTGAGATTAGTCCTGAGAGTCATGATGACGCGATACGCAAGATAATGGGTAAACCGTACACGACTGCGCAGATGGAGGAAACCATCAAGAACGCGATTGATATTGGTACAACCAAGATTGACCTCTACTTCATGGTAGGGCTATCCGGTCAGAGCTATCAATCAGCATTAGATAGCGTCGATTATACCCGTCACCTATACAAGAAGATGGAAAACAACGACAAGATATTCGCTTTCACATCACCAATGGCGCCATTCCTCGACCCCGGCAGCATGATCTATGAGAACCCAGAGAAATATGGATTCACAAAACTATACCATACTCTACGGGAACACAAGGAGGCTCTCTATCAACCAAGCTGGAAACTCTACCTCAGCTACCATACCAAATGGATGACCCGCGACGATGTAGCCGAAGCCACCTATGAGGCAATGATACGAATGAACCAACTCAAGATGGACGTAGGAATCACAAGCAAAGTCCATGGCGAAAAGGTCAACTATGGTATGAACATGGCACGCGACATCATGCACAGCATCGATGACATCATTGCATCTACCAGTGATGAGACTGAACGTCAAAGAAAATACATAGAGTTGAAACAGGAGATCGATGAGGCGATGCGTTCCACGGTTCTAGCTAAACAAGAATTAAAAATGCCGGGGCTCGCCGGAATCAGAATCAAGGGCGCTTTCAATTATCTATTGAAGTATCTAGGGCTTAGTTAGTTGTAGAGTTCCTTCTCCACATCTTTCAAGGCCGATATTCCCTTGACTTCGTAATCTTGTAGATGAAGCTTCACTAACAATGCTTCAGCGTATTGTTCTTCAAGAGTGTTTACATAGACTGATTGAACTTCTCGTCTTTTCTGAAGCAGACCTGTGTCCAATATGATGTTGTCAGGTATCAGGTTATTCACAATAACTCCGCCTATTTTGATTCCAAACTTGTCAAAGTCATGCCATATACGCTCGGTCTGTGCGACTCCAAGCCCCTCAGGAATAGTCACAAGATACGCCGTGGTGTATTCACTGCGAACCATATCTAGCACGTTCTTTGCTAATATCTCCCATTCTCTGATGATTCTCAATGGGTCTCTTTTCTCACGTCCAGTAAGACTTTCCAGTGTCTCTTTGAGTTTGATATAGAGTTTTGCCGCATCACGCATGTGCGTGTAGAATGTTTCCTGTATGTGTAGTAGGCTCAAGGTTCCCCCCGCGGGGGCAGTATCCCAGATTATAACCTCGTATTCTCCGCTTGTGTATATATCGTAGACATAGCTGAGTGCAAACTCTTCATCGATTCCCGGTGCGCCTGCGATATAGTCTAGTATCTCGCGTCCAACGGGTAGGAATGAGGATATGACTTCATAAACTTCGTCACCGAACTTCTCAAGCCACATATCAAATATCTTAGAGTAATCAAGTTCAACGGCGTCAAGTTGTGGAATCTTGGACACTTTTGTGATCTCACCTTTTACATTAAGTTCAAGAATATCTGATAACGATGGACTAGGATCAGTGGAAATCAGTAATGTCTTGTAGCCCTTGGAGGCATAATGAATAGCTGTTGCAGAGGCACACGTGGTTTTTCCTACTCCTCCTTTCCCACAGAACATAACGATGATTGGTTTCTCGTTTACGCTGATTGAGTCCATCTTCATGATTGTATACTTTGGTGATCCGCGTTAAAAGAATTGATAAATAAGTAGCCTGTTGATGTGCTGTGACTGTTTGGTACGAGGTCGAGGACGCCTTAGAGAAGATCATAGAAGACTATGAGAAAGTAAACCATCTCATATCAGCTTTCCAAGATGAAAGAACCAGACTAATCGGGTTACAAAAGATAGGTCACATCAACGAAGCAAGTCTTGAACTTGGATCGGGACCGGGTAACTATAGCCGGTTGATATCGAACTTTAATGAAGGTCCACTTGTATGCGTAGATTATCTCAGCGAGATGCATAAAGCCGCCAAGAAGAGAAACAAGGGGCTAAACCATCATTACGTTAGAGGTGTTTTTGAGGCATTACCAATACGTGAATCATCCATGGGGTTCACAACAGCTGCCTTTGCGTTACGTGACTCGCTGAACAAACCTCTAGCAATACACGAGGCTTGTGCAACTGTGAAGACTGGGGGGAAGTTTCTCTTGATCGATATTGGAAAACCGGATAACCACTTTTTCAGGGGGTTCATGAGTGTATTCATGAGGTTTGCAGTTCCAATATTAGGGGGTCTGATAACCGATTATGGGCATAGAAACCCATGGAGTAAACTGTATCTCACCTTCGCAAAATTACCTCCAAACAACGTGCTCGTCTCTATCGTAAGACAAAATGTCGAAGTCGTGGATCGAATAGAGAAGATTTTCGGTGCTTTGGTGATCATATTGGGTCTCAAATCACTTGACTAGAAGATAAAGTGTCTTTTCGTTTGGGGTAGTTTTAATAATTTCCTGTTATGTAGTTTGGTGAAAGAGTGCCCCATGTTAGGAGTGTAACGAAATTAACAATCAAAGACAGGCAATATCAATTAGAGTTCGTCAATGAGACGCTCAAACAACTGGACCTAAGCTACATACACCCACTCCTAGCGACAACAACAAAATAT
>JAOZIG010000447.1:0-3765 GCA_026014515.1 Candidatus Bathyarchaeota archaeon
AAGCTGAAGGAGCTGAACATGGAGTTCAACTACTTCTACCCACCAGACACGAGGCACAGTGGAAGAGACCTAATCAGCAACCACCTGACCTACATGGTATTCTGTCATAATGGCATCTGGCCAAAAGAGAAGTGGCCCCAAGGCATCACGGTAAACGGATCAGTATTGATGGAGGGAAGCAAGATGAGCAAGAGTCTCAACAACATCATCCCATTGATAAACGCCATCGATATGTTCGGAGCAGACCCATTGAGGATCAGCCTGATGATCACAGCCGAGCCACTGAAAGACGCCGACTTCAGCCCAGACCTAGCGAAAAACCTAGGAGACGCCCTAGACAGGTTCTACAACAGAGCCAAGGATATCATAGCACAGGGCAAAGGCAACGACGATAACCTGCACGCTATCGACAAGTGGATGCTCAGCAAACTACAGGGACACATCACCGAGGCAGACGAGGCGATGGAGGAGCTGAAGGTCAGAAAGACCATCCACGCAGCCTTGTACAACTTGGACGGCGAGATGGACTGGTACAAGAAACGCGTCGCGAGATACAGGGATGACCCCGAACGTATCGAGGGCATCAAGTATGTCGAGTGGCGAGTCCTAGACACCCAGGTACGTATGTTAACACCATTCACACCACATCTCTGTGAGGAGATTTGGGAGATGATGGGTGGTGAGGGCTTCATCGCTTTCGCTGACTGGCCAAAGGTGGATGAGAAGCTTGTGGACAAGGAGAGCGAGGAGATTGAGGAGATCATCCAGACGAGCATGGAGGATATCCAGAAGATCACCCGCGTCACAGGCATCAACCCGGAGCATATTCACTTCTACACGGCGGATGGCTGGAAGTGGAAGATATACATGAAGGCACTAGCCATGGCGAAGGACGGTAAACTGGATATTGGCAGTCTCATCAAGGAGTCCTTCAAGGACGAGGAGATGAAGACGCGGACCAAGGATGTTCCCAAGTTCGCGCGCCAGATAGTGGATGATGTCATTAAGCTACCTGATAGGAGCGTAGAGTTACGCTTGAAGATGGGTCAGATAAACGAGGTAGGCATACTGCAGGATGCGGTGAACTTTATCGCTGGTGAGACTGGGGCCGAGGTAAACATCGGCGCTGAGTCGGACCCATGGATCGAGGACCCTGCGAAACGTGCGCCTAGAAGCAAGCCTTACAGACCTGCTATCTACGTGGCGTAACCATCCTTTTTCCAGTTTTTTATTTCTTAAACATCGTTACTGGTACACTTTTTGTCATTAATTACCCGGTTATTGTGTACGATTTTGTACATATTTAGATCAGAAATAAGCTGTTCTGGGGCTTCTTTATGTGAAATAAGCTGCTTCCAGCCTTTTTCGAGGGTACCCCCACCCCCCTCCCCCCATAAATATTGTGGAGTTTATTAGAAGTATACGTTTGTTTTGAAGCGTCCCGGGTAGTGGTCATGGAATGCCTTGATTTTCGTGTCCAGTGTATGGGACTCGAACTCGTGCACTCCGCCAGCGACGTGTATCTTTAGTTTGTAGATGGATTCTGGGTAGTCTTTGCCATACGAGTTTCTGTTCTCGCTTCTGAGTTCTACCTGTGTCACGCTTGAATGGGGTATGACCAACGCATTGGGTATCTCCGCGAGAAGCTGATCCTTGGTCCAGCCATGGTACTGTGCCGCGTAGTCAAAGCTTGTGCCTAGCTGTGCTGCCCATTGTCCGAAGAATCCTTTTCCCTCGGCTTTTGCCGCTTCTTGTGCTTTTTTGATGGATTGGTTTACCATGTCCTTGGTTAGCTGGGCGATGATGAGGTTCTGGTTGGTAGCTAGTAGGATATACGCGTCCCATCTGCCGAAGCTCTTGGGTTTCTGGAAATTGCTTACGGTGGTGACGATGGTTTCTCCAGCGGGTCTAGGTGGTTGATAGCTTGGTGGTGGCGGTGGAGGCGTATGGTTTACTGATGTGGGGGCTTCTACTGGTCTTAGGGATGCTCCGCAGTTGTTGCAGAACTTGTCGGTTTCTAGTACCTTGGCGCCGCAGTTACTACAGTATGGCATGGTGGACTACGATGGTGATCCGGAATATGTGTTTATTGTCTTGATCTATAGATTTTTATCTGGTCTTTGGTCTGGTTCAATGATTTGATCTCTCTAGGAATCGAGTCCACAGCCGATAATCTCGGAATAGGCATCGTATCCAGTGAACACGAGGTCTTGGCAAACTATGTTAAGATACATGTTCCCCCAGAGGGTGGCATACACCCAAGGGAGGCTGCGCGTCACCACAGCGAGTATATGGGGGCATCAATCAAGACAGCCCTCGAACAGGCAGACATCACCATGTCTGATGTGGATATCATCTCGTTTGCTCAGGGACCCGGATTGGGACCATGCCTACGCACTGGTGCTACGGGTGCAAGAGCCCTTGCATCCTATCTGAACAAGCCCTTGGTGGGTGTCAACCACTGTGTTGCGCATGTTGAGATAGGAAGAATGGCTACAGGCGCTAAAGACCCTTTGACGCTTTATGTTTCCGGGGGAAACACTATTGTCAGTGGTTACGAGTCTGGACGATACAGGATTTTCGGAGAGACACTTGACATTGCTGTAGGCAACTGCTTCGATACTTTTGCTAGGGCAGCTGGGCTCGAATACCCGGGTGGTCCCGATATTGAGCGTAAGGCTGCGCTTGGTAGTAAGTTGATTCCTTTGCCTTATGCGGTTAAGGGAATGGACCTCAGCTACAGTGGGCTATTGACATCAATCACATCAGAGTTTGAGACAGGAAAACACAGTATCGAGGACCTTTGCTTCAGCCTACAAGAGACAGCTTATGCGATGCTTGGGGAGGTAACTGAACGAGCATTAGCTCACACCAGTAAGCCCGAGTTATTGTTGACCGGTGGCGTGGCTGCAAACAAGCGTCTTGCGTCGATGGTACGGGATATCGCTGAGGATCATGGAGCAGAACCTTTTGTGGTTCCGATTAAGCTTGCCCAGGATAATGGCGCAATGATAGCTTGGACAGGCATCATAGCGTATAATGCCGGTTACAGGACACCTGTTGAGAGTAGTTATGTTAACCCCAGTTGGAGAATGGATCAGGTGGAGATTCCTTGGAAAAGTTAGTGGCTAAGGGCGCTGAAGCCGACCTCTACGTTGTGGATTGGAATGGTATACAGGCGATGAAGAAGGTGCGGATACCGAAAAAGTATCGTCACCCTGAATTGGACTACCAGATGAGGAAGAGCCAGACGAATCATGAGGCGGATATTATTCACAGAGCCAAGTTCAACGGGGTACCTACGCCTCTACTGTATCATGTGGATAACGAGAACGCCATCATCGTCATGGAATACATTGACGGCATCAAGATCAGAGACCTTGTAGACCAACTCACAGACGAGGAAAGAGTCAAGCTCTTCAAACGAATAGGGTTCTACGCTGGGAGACTTCATAAAGCTGGGATCGTGCACGGTGACTTGACCACCAGTAATATCATCAAGTCTGGTGAGCGCATCGTTTTCATAGATTTTGGGCTCAGCGAGGTAAACAACGAGGTAGAGAAACGTGGAGTAGACCTGAACCTCATGAACAGGATGCTTACAAGCACTCATTACCGGTATCAGGAGATGCTTCTCGAAGCATTCAAAGATGGATACCGCGTATCCATGGAGGAAGAGGCTGAAGAAGCCCTTATGCGCATGGAAGAGGTATCACGGAGAGGACGATATATTGAGAAGGAATAAAATCTGGATGGGAACCAGCA
>JAOZIG010000447.1:3775-5372 GCA_026014515.1 Candidatus Bathyarchaeota archaeon
CGACCACAAGTATGCTGAGGCAAAAGAAGTATTATCAGAGTACGGCATCACACTCGAACGACTAAGCATTGAACGAGTGGAGATTCAAGCTGATGACCCTGAACTGATAGCCGAGTACAGCCTCAAGGTGCTTGACGTTGATATACCCTTATTGATCGAGGACGCGGGGCTCTACATCGACAAATACTATGGGTTCCCAGGACCATACAGCAGCTACGCGCTACGCACCATCAACAACGAAGGCATCCTGAAACTCATGGAAGAGGACGAGGATCGAGGCGCAAAGTACATCAGCGCAGTGGCTTATCGTGACGGAGATACCTCAGTTACCTTCCGTGGAGAAGTAAGAGGATTCATCGGCTACGAGGAAAAAGGCACCAACGGCTTCGGATATGACCCAATCTTCATCCCCGAGGAGGGAGATGGACGCACCTTTGGTGAGATGAGCGCAGCGGAAAAAGCACACATCAGTCATAGAGCCAGAGCCTTCAGAAAACTAGCTGAGTGGCTTGTTAAGCAGTAATTTCCATCGTTGATGTCATAACATCAGGCCATTTTTCTATCATGTATCGCGCGGATTCACTGATATTGAATGGTCTTGAGCCGTTTCCTGCTCTGACGTAGAAGTATTGTCTGCCTTTGTGGAATAGGAACGCTGGTTCCTGTGATGGTTTTACGTTCACCCTGCATATTTCCTTGCCGAAGGGCTTTGGGAATGTTACCGCGATGAATTGTAGGTGGATATTTCCTATCTTGTGGGATATCTGGTTCACCAAATAGTTCTCGAAGGCATCCCTGTTGTTCTTGTTGAATGTCCTGTAATCGTGTTTTAACCCAACTACGCGGTTCCTGTCATTAACCCCGATGAGTAAATCACCGCCATCACTGTTTAGGAAAGCGCAGACCGTCTTCATACAGTTGAACTCAAGATCAGGGTCAAGACAATGCTGACGAGAATTATACCGTAGACTCGCCTTCAGCTCCAAGCATTGGCTTTCTGGTTCCCTGACGAGGCGCTGTATATCTTGTTCCTCTGACTCCAGTTTCTTTATGTCCTTGATTAACTGGGGTTTCACCAAAGCAACATCAGTCAGAGAAAGTATCCCAAGCACCCTATCCGGTTGATCTGGGTCCATTATAGGCAGCTTCTTTATCCTGTTTTTTAGCATGAGTTCACTGGCATCATCGATACTGGTCTCAGGTCTAACCGAGATTAGCTCAGAAGTCATTACATCCTTTATCTTGACCTTTTTCGGGTCCTCGCCTTGTGCGACTACTCTGGTTAGTACGTCTCTTTCGGTGAGTATTCCCTGTACATTGGATTCGCCTCTGATGATGAGGCTGCTTATGCCGTAATGAGTCATGGTTATTGCTGCTGATTCAATGGTCTCATCTGGGGGTATCGCTATGATCTCCCTTGTCATCACATCTTTAACCAGCATAAGCATCACTAGCGTTAGCCTTTACTCAATGCTAAAAGGTTAAGATGGTTATGGAAGTCTATTGAATATCATTTCTCCGGGATATTGGTAACCAGTATCTCGTTTACTCCACCACGTTTACTTGTCTTGGAGTTTATCGCCCGGTTCATCTGAAC
>JAOZIG010000545.1 GCA_026014515.1 Candidatus Bathyarchaeota archaeon
CTCTACCGCTGCCTCCATGATGGCTTGGACCTGCATCTCGGTTAACCCGGGATACATCAAGCCTGCGCGGCATCCACGTAGACCTAGCATTGGGTTTGTCTCCCATAGGCTCTCGACTACGCTTAGTAGGTACTCTTTCTCTTCTAGCTCCTTGGGGTTGTCGCCCTTGCAGCGTAGGATTGTTACCTCTTCCAGTAGTTCTTCCCTTGGGGGTAGGAACTCGTGCATTGGTGGGTCGATTAGCCTGACGATTACTGGGTATCCGTCCATTGCCTCGAAGATTCCAACGAAGTCGCTTCTCTGGAATGGTAGGATGTTGTCCAGTGCCTGTTGGTATTTCTTGATGTCCTCGTTGGCGTCTGCCTTGGCTTTCAACGCATCGTATTCAGCCTTCTTCTCTGGGTCATCAAGTGAGCCTTCCAGTGCCTCTAGCTGTCTGAGTAGGGGTGCGGCTACCTCGGATTTGAGGATCATCTCAACGACGTTCTCACGTCTGCTGATCTCTTCACCCTCTTGGTCAAAGAACATGTGCTCTGTACGGCAGAGACCGATGCCTGTGGCTCCGAACTGACGTGCCTTGGCTGAGTCCTCTGGGTTATCCGCGTTGGTCAAGACGCCGATGGCTTTGATCTCGTCAGCCCAGTTTAGCGCCTTGATTAGCTCTGTCTCCTTCTCGAAGGCTGTCTCGATCTTGGCTACCTGTCCGAGGAATACCTCACCGGTTGCGCCATCGATGCTGAGCCAGTCACCTTCCTTGATGGTGTGATCGCCTAAAGTGAATAGGTTCCTGTTGTTCTCGATCCTGATATCCTCACAGCCTGCAACACATGGTTTACCCCATCCACGGGCGACTACCGCTGCGTGGCTTGTGCCGCCGCCGTGCTGTGTTAGGAAGCCTTGTGAGACTATCATGCCGTTTACGTCGTCTGGTGTGGTCTCTGGACGGACCAGTATGACCTGTTCACCGGTCTTTCCCTGTTCTTCTGCCCGGTCTGCGTTGAAGATTGCTTTTCCTACGGCTGCGCCGGGGCTCGCGTTGAGTCCCTTTGCTAGCATGACTGCTTCTTTCTTGGCTTCTGGGTCGAATTGTGGGTGAAGTAGCTGGTCAACGTTGTTTGGGGTGATGCGTTTGACGGCTGTCTCCTTTGTTATCAAGCCTTCTTCTGCCATGTCTACTGCTACTTTGATTGCTGAACGTGCAGTACGCTTGCCTGTTCTGGTCTGGAGTATCCAGAGCTTACCTTGCTCGATGGTGAACTCCATGTCCTGCATGTCCTTGTAGTGCTCTTCGACAGCATCAGCAATATTCTCCAGCTCCTTGTAAAGCTCTGGCTGCTGCTCATCAAGTTCTGATAGGTGAATGGGGGTCCTGATTCCAGCGACTACGTCTTCGCCCTGAGCGTTGAACAATAGCTCTCCGAAGAGTCCCTTTGTTCCGTCGCTTGGGCTTCTTGTGAACATGACGCCGCTGCCGCTGTCCCAGCCCATGTTTCCGAATACCATGGTCTGTACGTTACATGCGGTACCCATACTGTCTGGGATTCCCTCGAATTTCCTGTAGGTTCGTGCCCTTGGGATGTCCCAGCTATTGAATACCGCAGCGATGGCTGCTCTGAGCTGGTCCATTGGGTCCTGTGGGAAGTCTACCTTCATTAGCTCCTTGTAGAGGTACTTCATGCCCGCGACGGTCTCTTTCAAGCCGTTGACGCTGACATCAGTGTCTCCAGTGACGCCCTCGCCTTCCTTGACCTTGTCAAAGACGCCTTCAAAGTCGTGGCGTTCCAAGCCCATGACTACGTCGCTGAACATGGTGATGAAACGTCTGTATGCATCCCATACGAATCGTTCATCGCCTGTGAGCTTGATCATTGCTTCTGCGACCTTGTCGTTGATGCCTAGGTTGAGGACTGTGTCCATCATTCCGGGCATGCTGATGGGGGCGCCGCTACGTACTGATACCAGTAGTGGTGCCTCTGGGTCATTGAATTTCTTACCAGTGGTTTTCTCTAGGGTCTCGACGTGTTCGAGAACCTCTTCCCAGAGTCCTTCTGGGAACTTGCCGCCTGCCGCCATGAAGTCGTTGCAGGTCTTTGTGGTTAGTGTGAAGCCCGGGGGTATGCTTATTCCGAGGCTTGTCATTTCGGCTAGGTTTGCGCCCTTTCCTCCGAGAAGGGCTTTCATGTCCTTATTGCCTTCTGTGAAGTCGTATACACGCTTCTCCAATATCATTATCTCCTGATAGATGTCAAGACTGCGAACCTCCTTTTACCTTTAACGCTTTCTCTTCGGACAACTGGGGAAAATATGGGTGACGTGTTGTTGGGGTATGCTGATATATGGTGTGTCATGGAATATTTTTCGGAAACCCAGCCAATAGTCAAGGATAAAAAACAGTACCCATCATCTTCTGTATGGTAACCCTCACCAGTGAACACCTAGTTTTACGAGAGTTTGTGCGAGAGGACTTTGATGGCGTTCACAAGTATGCAAGCGACCCGGAGGTTGTCAAGTTTATGCCATGGGGTCCAAACACGCGAGCCGAGACAAGACGCTTCATACAGCGAAATATTCAGGCGCAGGTTGTCAAACCACGAACCAGCTACGAATTAGCCATCACGATTGATGGTGAGTTGATTGGTGGCTGTGGATTAACGATTCATAGTTTATCCGATAAACGAGCTGAGATCGGTTACTGTCTGCGACAGGATATGTGGGGTAAGGGAATAGCTACTGAGGTTGCTGGTTCATTGATTCGTTTTGGCTTCAGTGAGTTGGGACTACATAGAATCAGGGCGCTCTGTGATACAGGGAATCATGGGAGTTACAGGGTGATGGAGAAGAACGGCATGAAGCGTGAAGGGGTTCTACGTGATGAGAAAAATATCCGCGGTGAATGGCGGGACAGCTACATCTATAGTATCTTGGAACATGAATGGGTTAGCGGTTAATTACTTGGCTTTTCCCAGTCTGCGAATGTTCGCATCTAGAATCTGTCCACAGTTCCAGCATGCTACTAGGTGTTCAGGTACCTGTGTTCCGCATTCAAAACATGTGTGAACATTGTTTTGGGTCATTGGTTCTTCAATAAAACTGTCTAAGACCACTGTCGTCAATGTATATCGCGAGGAAATACCGCGATATAATATATATGTTTTAGGTAAAAAATGTAAAAACGAGTAAAAAACACATTCATTATTGTCCTAGATATGTGGGACATTACAGGGAATAACGCAAATAATACCTTTTTTCAATAGAAAAAACATGGAGTAAATCACTGGAAAACATTATCATTATAATCAAGGAAACCAAACAATACACTAGGAGACAAAAGATGTCACAGCTACGGCTACACCAAGACATCGCAGGATACCAGTTTGAAGGACCATACCTCAGCCTCCGCCGAATACCCAAAAACCCTGGACTCTACGCGATAATCAGCTACGACGGCAAACAATACTATCTGCTTGATGTAGGCTACGCGAAAAACATCAGACGCGCATGTCAGGTAAACCCACGGAAAGAATGCTGGGAGGAGCATAAGCAGGGGAGTATTCATTATGCGTTTCTTGAAAACGATGATTTGGATGAGGATGCCTATCGTTTGATTGCCTCTGCGATAAGAAAAAGGTTCAAGAAAATACCATGCGGAGCTACCGCATAGCCTTCTGAGCCTTACCGAGCACAAGTAGCTTTAATGGTACACCGTTTACCTTGCTTACCTTGTACCTGACCCCGGGGATATCACCCATTGATCTGCTGCGTGGTCCGTGGATGCCCTCGATCATAACCTCGTCATGCTCATCGATATAGTTGAGAGCCCCGTCACCGGGGAGGAAAGCTGTTGCTAGTTTACCGTTTTTGATGAGCTGCACTCTTACACATTTTCTGATGGCGCTGTTGGGTTGTTTGCTCTCAATGCCTACTTTCTGAAGTACTATTCCGCGTCCCATGGGGGCACCCTCAAGAAGATCCTTCTTCTCTGTTCGGCGTTTCAGTCGTAGAACAAAGTCTTTGCTCTGGTAGCGTGCTTTCTTGCGTTTCTTTCGCATGGTTCTTGAACAGAACAAGCCGTTTGGCATTACTGCTCCACCTTTTCCACTATGATCTTCATGGGCATGGGGAGCTTGTGGCTGGCTTTTGTCAAGGCTTTCTTGGCCTCTTCTACGTTTTGTTTGGATACCTCTGCGATGAATATATCTTGGCGGCGATTTACTCTGGCTGCGACTGCGGCTGGTTTACCGTAGGCTTTCTTCATTCCTTCTTGGAATCGGTCTGCTTGAGCTACGTTTACCCTTTTGTGTTCCCTGATTACCTGATGGGGGTAGGGAACTATCTTGAGCATGAAGTTTTTCCGCTCTAGTTTCCGCTCTAGGTGCCTCATGGCGGCTATCCTTCCAGATTCTAGTGCGTTATGGAGGATTTGTCCGCTTTTTCTTGTGATCAATTTTACACGGTATGGGAACTGTTCTTTTGTGTTGCCCATGGTGAATCTTACGATCTTTGATCCGGGGATTCCGCCCATGTACTCTTTTCTGGTGAATGACATTTGGTTTTTGTTTGTTACTGTGCTTGTCTTCATTTTTTTCACATACAGATTTTTAGATTAATAAGGCGTGTTTATAATGCCGAATATCAATCAGAATATCATATAATATGGGTTTATTTGTTAAAAAGGTTCTGAAATATCTTGTTTATTTAAAAAATAGGCGCATTTGGTTTTATGAATACGTTGTTTTTTTGAAGAAATATTAGGAAAATAATTGTTTTTTGTTTCAGGATGGTATTTAATCTGCGGTTTGGTGGCTGTTTTATGGATTCACTGGAAAAGAAACTGGGTTCTGCTATCACCGAGTATAACCAGTATAGGGTTAATCTGGTACAGGCAGAGTTGCGGGACTTGTCTGAGTCTGGTTTCTGTGTTTTATTTGATGGTTCCTTCTGTGAGACCTGTGGCTACTATGATTACTATGATGATCTACAGGTGCTTCTTGAGGATGAGTATGGTGTGGACTCGAAAATAGTTGAGATAAACCATATGGAAAAAGGGGACTTGGTATGGTTCAGTCTACTTCTTGACGACGCCTAGCTTGACCTCTAAGCCGTCAATATCATAGTGCTGAGCCGTGGCGCCTTCTGGGGCTTCCATGTTGTGTAGTTCATCTGTGAGGGTTTCTGCCATGATGTACTCGGATTCATCGTTGAATACCTCCTCTGCGTCGGGGTCGCCAGTGTAGTAGACGATTATGTGGTCGTCTATGTCGAAGTCGGCTTCCTTTCGTAGTGCCTGTATTCGGCGTACGATGTCTCGGGCTAGT
>JAOZIG010000383.1 GCA_026014515.1 Candidatus Bathyarchaeota archaeon
TCCCCAGCCACCGCCTCCAAGGGTGTCTAGGAATCCTGCTGTGAATCCCAGCAATATTGCTTTGTTGTCGCTGAGGTTTCCATTGATCTCGTATTTGAACGCGTGACGGTAGAATACGATGAATCCCATTAGGATGAGTATTAATCGAACTACTGGTTTCGCTACAGACAGTGACAACCAACTAAGTATCGATGCACCAATTACAGCAGATATTACACCAGGAATAGCCATCTTCCATACGAGTTTCCAGTCCACGTTTCCAAGTCTATGATGAACTATTGCGGATAGTATGTCTACTACGGCTTCAGCTGTGTGTACTGACGCGCTTGCTACTGCGGGCGTTATTCCAAATGTAACGAGTATAGTTGTGCTTGTTACCCCGAATCCCATTCCGAGTGCGCTGTCTACAAAGCCACATACTAGTCCGATGAGTAAGTACGTTAACATCAAGTGTTCCCTCCGTGTTTGGTGGGTCTCCTTTCTCCAAATACCAACATAGTACCAATACAATATTGGTGTTGAATATAAGGATTATTGGTGGTCGACCAATACACACAGCGTGTTGAGTCCACTGACGAATAGTAAAAAACAGGATTATAAAATTACTAAATAGAGTAACAGATGGACTGAGAACTTGCAATTTTACTCGCAAATATTATTATATACAATGCAAACCGTATAGAGATGTCTTCATTCGGGTCAAAACAAATTCTACGCTTCAAACCCGGCGAGAACACTTTCAAAGATCGGGTAAATGAACTCAGCGGAGAAAACGTAGACCTCTGCTTCCAATGTGGAGCATGCAGCAGCGGCTGCCCAATGACACAAGAAATGGATTATCTACCTTCAAAAATTATACATATGGTCCAACTTGGAATGGAGGAAGCCCTCGAATCCAAGACCATATGGACATGCATGACCTGCTTTAACTGCGAGGTCAGGTGCCCAAGAGGAATAGATATAGCAAATGTCATGGAGGCGCTCAGACAACTCGTACTAAGGAAAAAACACAACGAGGTTAGTCTAGACGACCTATCCCCAGAGGAACTCAGGGAACTACCCCAGATAGCAATAATCAGCAACCAGAGGAAGCTAACAGCATGACAAGATACACATACTACCCTGGATGCACATTAAAAACCACGGCAAAAAACTTTGAAGATTCAACATTAGCCTCATCCGAGGTTCTCGGAATCGATCTTGTTGAGCCTGAAAGGTGGAACTGCTGTGGCACTGTGCACGCACTGGCAACAGATGACGTTATGCACCACCTCGCACCCATCCGGAACATGATACGGGTTGAGGAATTGAAAGCAGCGGATAAGGTGGATAACAAGAAGATGGTAACCCTCTGCGCCATGTGCTATAACACACTCAAACGAGCAAACAATGTCTTCAACTCTGACAGCGACAAGAAAAAGAAAATACATGATATCATGTACAGAGAGGAACTCAAATACAGTGGCGGAGTAGAGATCGTCCACCTACTTGAGATTCTAAGAGAAGAAGGCTGGGACAAGGTAAAAGCAGCAGTAAAGAAACCCCTCAAAGGACTCAAAATAGCACCCTACTATGGATGCCTACTACTGAGACCAAGGGGAATCGGCATAGATGACACCGATAACCCAAGAATCCTAGAGGACCTCATTGAGGCTCTGGGTGGAGAAGTAGTGGACTTTAGTCATAAACAGAAATGTTGCGGAAGTTACCACACTGTCCAGATGAAGGAAGCAGTGGCAGACCTAAGCCACAATATACTCAAACAGGCAGAGGACGCAGGAGCTAACATTCTTGTTACTGCTTGCCCCCTCTGCGAGTATAATCTGGGTCCAAGACAATCCCAGATTAAGAAACAGTACCCAAGTTTTGATTCAATACCAGTCGTCTACTTTACACAGCTAATGGCGTTAGCCTTTGGACTCGGTGAAGAGGCAACTGCATTCGAGGCTAACAAGCCTGACCCAATGCCCCTCCTAACAGAAGTGGGGTTGATGGAGAAATAGATATGGAAGCAACAAATGAGATGGTCACCATCTACGTGATGGGAAAGAAATACGAGGTACCAGGCGACCTGACCATAATGAAGGCCATGGAGTACGCCGGGCACCAGTTCCGAAGAGGAGCAGGATGCAGGGGTGGTTACTGTGGAGCCTGTGCAACACTCTATAGAACTAAAGGTAGTTACAAGCTGGAGGGCGCGTTAGCGTGTCAGAAGATCGTTGAGGATGGTATGTATATTGCCCAGATTCCCTTCAACCCAGCGGAAAAGAAAACCTATGATATAAATGAGGTAAAGCCAAACGCAAACACCATTCTGGAATATTATCCAGAGGTAAGCAGATGTCTCGCATGCAATACATGCACAAAGGCTTGTCCACAAGACCTCATGGTAATGGATTATGTTCAGGCAGCACTCAGAGGAGATATTCCTAAAACCGCTGAGCTAAGCTTTGACTGCATCAGCTGTGGTCTGTGTGCAGTAAGATGCCCAGCAGAGATAGTGCCTTATAACGTTGGACAGTTGGCTCGTAGGCTCTATGCAAAGTACATTGATGGCCCAAGCCAGCATGTCCTTGACAGAGTCAAAGAAGTCGAGGAAGGAGTTTACGACAAAGATATTGATGATTTGATGAAGGCAAGCAAGGATGAACTTGCCAAGAGATACAACAGCAGGGAGATTGATATCAGTGAGTGATTACGAAAGCGGCTACCCAGAATACATGAAGGAAAGCCTAGAAAAAGTAGCAGCTACACGAGCAGGCAGAGTAGGCAAACGATTCACACCAATGACAGCCGAAGAACGCCAGAAGGTTCTTGAAGATTATCACCCCGACTGGAAGATGGACCAGAAACGTGAACTCAAGGTAGGTCACAACAAGGGTCAGCTGATGCCCCACGAGATGGTGGACCAGCTTGAAGCCCACAGCATCGTTGATACATCAAAGATCAACTTGGACAAGATCGATTACGATGTAGATATTATGATAATCGGAGCTGGAGGTGCAGGACTAAGCGCGGCTATACTTGCACATGATAATGGAGTAGACCCAGACAGGATTCTGATAGTCCAGAAGCTACGTCTCGGGGATGCAAACAGCAAGATGAGCCAAGGAGGCATACAAGCAGCAGATCACCCCAAAGATAACCCCACACTGCACTACCTGGACATCATAGGCGGTGGACACTATTTCAACGACCCAGAACTGGTCGAGGCTATGGTCAAGGATGGTCCAGATGTAATCAAATGGCATGAAGAACTAGGTGTACTCTATGACAAGATGCCCGATGGTACAATGCAGCTAGCAGCCGGTGGAGGCACCAGTAGACGTAGGATGCACAGCTGTAAGGACTATACGGGAATGGAGATCACCAGAGTCTTAATGGACGAAGTAATCAACCGTCAGATAGGCTACGTCGAGTTCACTGCAGCAGTCGAGTTCCTCAAGGACGATGAAGGAAAAGTCGGAGGAGCACTTCTATTCGACCTAGACAGCGACGAGTACAAGATAGCACGAGCAAAAGCAACCATTCTAGCAACAGGAGGATTCGGTAGGCTCCACATTCAAGGCTATGAGACCACTAACCACTACGGAGCAACAGGAGACGGCTTGGTCATGGCCTACAGAGCAGGAGCAGAGCTAATACACCTAGACAGCACACAGTTCCACCCAACAGGTTCAGCTTACCCAGAGCAGATTGTAGGACAGCTATGTACCGAGAAGCTCAGAGGAAGAGGGGCTCAGCCAGTCAATGTTGATGGGGAGCTATTCGTTTATCCACTGGAGACCAGAGACGTTGAGGCATCTGCGCTTATCAGGGAATGCTATGGTAAAGACAAGGGAATCAAGACGCCTTCAGGAATGTTAGGAGTCTGGCTAGACACACCCCTTATCGATGTAATCAATGGTGAGGGAACCATAGAACGCGAGTTCGCAGCCATGATGAGAAACTACCACAAGTTTGGCATCGACATCCGTAAGGAACCAATGCTCGTCTTCCCAACACTCCACTATCAGAACGGTGGTGTACACATCAACGTGAAATGCGAGACAGGCGTACCCGGACTCTATGCAGCAGGGGAGGTCTGTGGAGGTGTCCATGGAAAGAACAGACTAATGGGCAACAGCCAACTAGACCTCTATGTTTTCGGTAGAAGAGCCGGAATAGCAGCAGCAGAATACGTAAAGACTGCGAAGGTTGGTAAACTCAACCTAGACCACGTTGATGAATACGAGAAACTGTTGGAAAAGTCAGGAATCAAAACCGAGCGCAAGAGCCCCATGGTACTACCAGAGTACAGGGGCAAGAAAACCATCGAACACCACCTAAAACTACTGTAGGAAACCACCATGTCAAAACCAAAAATAGGCGTATGGGTCTGCGAATGCGGCGGGAACATAGGAGACGTAGTCGATACAGAGAAAGTTATTGAGTCTCTGGGCGACGATGTAGACGTCAAGACTATTGAACGCTATCTTTGCAGTAAACCCAGCGTCGACAACATAAGGAAAAAGGTCAAGGAAGAAGGTCTTGACCGCGTGGTGCTTGCATGCTGTACACCCAAGATGCACCATACCACATTCCTCAGCAACCTTGAGGAAGAAGGACTCAACCAAGGGTTCCTTGAGATGGTAAACATCAGGGAGCAATGCAGCTGGGTACACAAGAACGACCATGAAGGAGCTACAGAGAAGGCAACCGATCTTGTTAAAGGTGCGGTTGAACGCGCCAAGGAATCCACTGAACTTGAGTCCAAGAAGATGGAAGTTGTTCGTGAAGCGCTAGTCATCGGTGGCGGAGTAGCAGGTATCACTACGAGTCTCAGGCTTAACGAGTTTGGAATGAAGGTCCACCTTATTGAAAAGGAGGCAAGTATCGGCGGTCACATGATCCAGTACCCCAAGGTATTCCCAACACTGGACTGCAGCCAATGTATCCTAACACCAAAAATGGCGCAAATCAGTCAAGGCAAAAACATCAACCTAATGACCTACAGCGAGGTCAAAGAGATCACCGGCGTCCCCGGAGACTTTGATGTCAAGATATGGGTAAAACCGCGTGGCGTTGACCCAGATGTATGTATTGGCTGTGGTGCATGTAGTCAAGTATGCCCAGGAAAAGCCCCTGATGAATACAACGAAGGACTACAAGAGAGAAAAGCCATCTATCGCCCATTCCCACAAGCAGTACCAAGCATATACACCATCGATTATGATGCCTGTCTGAAATGTGGAGCATGTGAAAGAGCTTGTCCAGCCAATGCCATTGATAT
>JAOZIG010000314.1 GCA_026014515.1 Candidatus Bathyarchaeota archaeon
TTGAACTAGGATACAAGTACGACATGAATGGCGACCCATTGACCAGCGGAGACCAGATGCTGGAACTACTTGTACAAGACATCGTTCTACCAGAAGACTGCGGAGACTACCTCGTCAAAGTAACAAAATACCTTGACGATGAGATACGAGACTTCTACAAGATGGACCCCATCTACAATAAAGACAAACGAGACGACCTCATAGGAGAAATAGTCCTTGGACTAGCACCTCACACAAGCGCAGCCATAGTAGGACGCCTCATAGGCTGGACAAAGGTAAGAAACTGCTACGCCCACCCATACTGGCACGCAGCAAAACGCCGCAACTGTGACGGCGATGAGGATGCTGTTATGATGGTTCTCGATCCACTGCTTAACTTCAGTCGATCATATCTCCCAGAACAAAGCGGAGGCTTGATGGATGCCCCATTATTCATTATACCGAACCTAAACCCGGGAGAAGTGGACAAAGAAAGCCACAACGTAGACGTAATAGGCAGATATCCGCCGGAGTTCTACAATATGAGCATGCGGGGAGCCAAACCAAACGAGTTCGGACCCCTTGTAGATACTCTGGGAGGAAGACTGGGCACACCCGCACAGTACACGGGCGCAAAATACACCCATGAATGCACCAACATCAATCTAGGAAGCCACCATGGAGCCTACAACGAGTTACCGTCCATGCTCGATAAACTAGAGAGCCAGCTAGACCTCACAAAGAAACTGCGCGCAGTGGAGGGAAAGATAGTCGGACTCAAGATTCTCAACAGCCACTTCATGAAAGACATCGTGGGAAACCTCAGAGCCTTCACGCGGCAAGGATTCAGGTGTACAAAGTGTAACAAAAAGTTCAGGCGACCACCCTTGAAGGGTGTTTGTGATCGCTGTGGTGGACCAATTCTTCAGACAGTGCATAAAGGAGGCATCGAAAAGTATCTGACCCCTGCAAAAGGTATCATCGAGAAATATGATCTCGGTGAATACTATGTTGACCGTATCAGGTTGGTTGAGGAGGAGATTGATTCATTGTTCTGGGAGGAAGAGCCCGTGGAGACGCATAATCAGTTCAACCTCACCGACTTTATGAAGCCGAAAGCCAAGGATTAGGTCAAGAAAGCTTATTATTTGACTCCTGAGTAGTCTGTGCGAACAACAATGAGTAAGAGAAAGAAACAACAGGGCACAGGAATGCCACAGAGTAGCGCTGGTTTGATGAGGTTCTTCCAAGATGAGACCAACGGCGTAAAGATCCCACCAGAGTTTGTAGTTGGAGCAGCAGTATTACTCATTGTTACAGTTGTAGCAGCGAGGATATTCTTCCCAATCTAATAGACTCGAATGGCTCTCTATCCCCTAAATAATAGGAGACTGCCACTCAATGTCAACAAAACCAAACCTAGTAATCATGGGCAACAAACCGATAATGAACTACGTCGTAGCATGCCTCACATTATTCAATGAAGGCGCTGAGACCGTAAAGATTCGGGCGCGGGGAAAACACATCAACAAAGCCGTAGATACTGTTGGACTGCTTCGCAGGGTCTTTTTACCTGGATTAAGGGTGGTTCACGCGGATACTGGTACCGATATTTTAATCCGAACTGATGGTAATCAGGCGCATGTATCTACAATAGAGATTGTAATTTCTCCCAATTAATCAGTTTTTTAAACCCACGGAGCAACCATTCTGGCGAAGGGAAACAGGATGACATATCCAAAAATCAAGGTTACACCGCCCGGACCAAAGGCAAAGAAGATTGTCGAGAGGGACGCGGCTGTTATCTCACCGAGCTTCGGCAGGGCTTACCCGCTTGTAGTCGAGAGCGCAGAGGGAAACATCGTCAAGGATGTTGATGGAAACGAGTTCATCGATATGAACGCGGGTCTCGCTGTCTGTAGCGTGGGGCATGGTCACCCCAAGCTCAAGAAGGCCATAAAGGATCAGGTAGACAAGTTCATCCACTACAGTTATACCGACTTCTTCTACGATGACTACGTCGATCTAGGAGAGGAACTCAGTAAGATCATGCCCATTGAGGGCGATAAGAAGATCTTCTATGGTAACAGTGGGGCGGAAGCCATTGAGGCTGCCATGAAGGTAAGCCGCTGGCACAGTAAACGTCAGGGATACCTAGCATATATTGGCAGTTTCCACGGTAGAACCATGGGCGCGGTAAGCCTTACGGCATCCAAGCCCTATCAAAGGCGTAGGTTCAGCCCACTTATCCCCGGTGTTGAACACATCTTCTATCCTTACTGCTACAGGTGTCCATTCAACCTAGAGTGCCCCAGCTGTGGTTTTGCTTGTGTAGACTATATTGATGATCACTTGTTCCACAAGTATGTCCCACCGGAGGAAGTCTCAATGCTACTAGCCGAGCCCATACAGGGAGAAGGAGGCTACGTGGTGCCACCAATGGGCTACTTCAAGAGGCTCAAAAAGCTGCTAGACGAGTACGGAATACTCTTCGCGGTAGACGAGGTGCAATCAGGAGTAGGTAGGACTGGAAAATGGTTCGCCATTGAACACTTCGGAGTCAAACCAGACATAGTAACCACCGCTAAGGGAATCGCGGCGGGTCTCCCATTAGGAGTCATGGCAAGTAAGGCAGAGATTCAGGACTGGACTCCTGGAAGTCACGCATCAACATTCGGAGGAAACCCAGTAAGCTGTGCAGCTGCAATGGCGGTACTGGACATCATCAAGACCGATAAACTACTTGAAAACGCCACCGAACAAGGAGGCTACATCAAGAAGCGTCTTGAGGAGATGATGGAGACTCACCGGATGATTGGTGATGTGCGTGGAATCGGTTTGATGGTCGGCGTTGAGATCGTTAAGGACAAAGACTCCAAAGAGGTTGCTCCAAAGGCAACAGAGGAAATTATGATGGAGTGCTTCAGAAACGGGCTCGCCATCGTAAACTGTGGAGTCAACGTCATCAGATGGATGCCTCCGCTAACCATAACACGAGACCTAGTAGAGCCAAGCCTTGAGATATTCGAGAAGGCTCTTAGTAAGGTAGAGGCAGCCTAGCCTCACCCCAGTTTTATTCTTTTGTAACAACTATTTTTGTGAAAGCGCCGCTGCTTACCTGTATTATTCCATCATAAGGCTCACGGACGTTCATGTATTCTAGTTGAACCTCAGCACCAGCAGTCAAATCCATGGCTGCCTCAGCGTGCTCACGCCATAGGCTGACACGGGCTTCCCCTGTTCCATCATCTATCCTGAAGTTTGTGACCGATGCTGGGCCTCTAGAGGTATCAATGTCACGTTGTACCGGGTCATCAAGTAGCTGTCCACGGATGGTGACGTTGTGCTGGCCCTCGCGGAGATCAATTATCTCGGTTATCTTGCGCTCGATCTCGGGTATCTCCATCTCGAAATCCTCTGGATCGATATGTACGCGTCCGTTTCGCCCAACATTTAGCTCAACACCGCCGCCGAACCCGGACCTTGTATAACCATTCTCTACCACAATCATGGCACCGTTCTCGATCTCAGTCGCCTTATCAGCGTCATCATCCCAGAGACTGAGCCTTACGGTACCAGTATCGTCTTCCAGTAATACACTAACAACTTTTCCCTCAGTACCATCTCTGCGTACAAACTCGCGTTCATCGCCTATCTGTGAGGCTATCGCTGCAACGTTCACGCTGCCCATGCTCTCGCTGAGGCTGCCTATTTTGGTCCAGTATGGTACAGGTTCATCGGGTTTCACGCCCTTCTCAACGATCTTTATAGCGGTATCCCATCCCACATGAACCTCGGGGTTTCCCTGATTACTGGTCCTCACGTTCCCCGCGATTACCTGAATCTTAGTTCCCTTGGGCAAATCACCATACTCGTCCACGTTATCATCCCAGAGAACAAGATTGATGCGCGCACCACCCTCCTCAAGAACAAGCCTACCTACCTTACCCTCAGAACCATCCTGACGCTGGAAAGTGGAAGGTGGGAAACTATCCATAACAACGCCTTCAAGGTTAACAGCGCCCTCTGCATGTACATCCGCCGGTGTCAAGAAGAAGTTCTCAAGCTTGGGATAGTCTTCTTCTACTGCGTCCATGGGCTCCATGAAGAGTTGTCCACGGTTTCCTATGTTGATCTCGATGTTTCCTCTACGCTCCCTGCTGTATCCGTGGAGTATCCGGACTATCTTACCGGGCTTGAGCTTTGATGCCTCAACGTGATCCGCCTTATCATCCCAGAAGACCACTACCACAGAGCCCGTCTTATCACCGATAATCAGTCTAAGAACCTTACCCTTACGATTGTTATCACGGTCAAAAGACCGGCTAGGGAAGATGTGTATAACACGCCCAGTCAGGCTCACATCACTGAGCCCCGCAGTCAAGTCAGCGATCTTAAGCTTCGCCTCGATACGCTCCCCTGCGCCATTTATGCCCAGATTACTGGAAACTAGGTGCGCTGCGGCTTCCTCTGTAAGTAAGCCCGCTGCTTTTGCTCTTTCTTGTTCGATGAGTTCTCTTACCGCTTCCTCTGTAAGATTCGGCTTCAATGCAAGTATTCGTTTGATGATGTCTTCCGTGGACATAAACGTCAGAATAATCTCATACTAGCGGCATATAAGAAATTACATCACAACAAGTAACACAAATTCACACGAGAAAATTTTTTCCCGAAAGTACCCACCAGCAGACACCAAATGAGCTACTTCTCTGCTTTCTTAGCCTCAGTCGCATACATATAATAAAACGCCAAAACAAGAGCAGTAACCGACAACAAGATAATCGCGCCTTCAGCGAAATCAAAAAGCACTGGAATCGTCATACGCATATGAAAACCACAGTCCCTATTTATGTACTACTCTAATCAGCCACACTATACGCCTTCCAGATACCTAGAAGAGTATCATATGCTTCATCATCCTCTTCAATAGTATCATAGTGATTCAGCGCCTCAGCAAGTTTCTGAGCCAACAAGTGATAACAATACGCCTTCTCATTATCCAAGACCCTGAAATAGAAATCACTACAACTACAATACCCAGCATTACTGTAAATCAGATACTCAGCATGCTGACCAATAGCCACCCAGAGAGTCCTACCACTAGGCTTGAAAACATACTTCTTAACACGGTTCTCAGTCACAAGCCTCCAAGCCTTATCAAACCGGTCACCAAAAAGCTGCCTAAGCCTCTGCCAATTCTGCCTAGAAATCTCCCGCGAAATACGCAGATCCCTGAGAATCTGCTCCAAAGACAGATGCTCATGCAGCGAGGCAGCCATAACAGAATAAACGATTACACTGTTTTAAGCATCATCAATCACAGCCCCATGACCCCAAGCACCATAATACCCACAAGTCTCAGCAGCCGACTCAGCGGCGAGCCTCATAGCCTCAGGTAGCTCAGTGCCCCGCCGGGTTTCATAGAGAATCCGCGCAATGAAGCTGTCACCAGCGCCGAGAGTATCAACTATACGGGCCTCAATGATACCTTGTGAGTATACCCGATCTCCATCGTAAGCCACAGAACCCCGCTCTCCCCGGGTAACCACAACGAGCCCATGATTAACCCCATGAATCCACTTGATGAGTCTCTCAAGCTCAACATCACCAAGATGAGGAGCACTAAGAAAAGCAGCATCAACATGGGGAAGAGCATCCTCAAGATACTTCTGAGTCCAGTTAGAGCTAAAATCATAACTCAGAAGCTTTGAAGCCCGGCCTAAATCAGTCAAATATGGTTCTATGAAGCTATAGATACTAGTATGAACAACATCAAACCCTGAGACATACTCATAGTCAGCTGCCTCTAGTTTGATAAGCTTCCTTGCACCAGGAATTGAACCCATGAACTGTCTGTCACCGTCCCGTAGCTCAATATCGCAGCGCCCAGTAGGATGATCAACCACTCTACAACGCGAAACATCAACATCCTCAACACGCAGAGCCTCCAATAGAAGCGTTCCTCGTCTATCATTACCCACCCAGCCAAGATACGCTGCTTTACCACCATGACGCCGATAGAAAACTGGAACATTAACCGCGTTACCACCAGGATACATGGTGTTTTGATCAAGATATCTATCGAATGTGTTATCACCGACGCCCAGGAGTGAAGCCATACACAGATATCCACTTGTATATATTTCACCTATACCCTAATGGGATAACCGAGGAACAAGGTTTGATCAAATTACTCACTCCACGCCCAGCACTCATGGTAGAGTCAGGTGAACGAGTAATGCTAGCAGCCGACCTACACCTCGGACTAGAATATGAACTCGCAAAACAAGGCATCAACATACCCTACCAGTGGAACAGGATACTGGACGAACTCATGTTCCTCCTCGAAGAATACCGCCCAGACCGACTGATACTCCTCGGAGACGTCAAACATGGGGTACCATCAACAAGCTTTCAAGAGAAACGCGAGATACCCTTGTTTTTTGAGACATTGCTAGAGGCAGTGGATAACATTGATGTCACTCGCGGAAACCATGACGCAAATATCCAAAAATATCTCCCAGAGCAAGTGACCCTCCACACATCAAAGGGAGTCATGTTTGGAGACGAGTTTAAGGTAGCAGCCATGCATGGACATGCGTGGCCAAAACCAGAGATAATGACGGCTGACGCGGTTATTATGGCTCATAACCACCCCACAGTGATGCTGAGCACACCGATTGGTATCAGGATCACCCAGCCCGCATGGATAAGAGGCACCCTTAACCCAGAGTCCCTCGCAAGGGCATTTCTCGTACAGGACAATGTGAAGCTGGAGCCGGAAGAGGAGCCATTGAATGCATTCTATGAGGAGTATGGTTTCGAGGAAGGCACACCAGAGCTTATCGTAATGCCCATGTTCAATGATTTGCTAGGTGGTTTACCTGTAAACTCTGAGTCTCCTGAGAGTCTTTTAGGTCCCTTGTTCAGAGGGGGTGTGGTGGATATGGATAACTTTGATGCATATCTTCTTGATGGTAGTTATCTTGGAAAAGTTGGATTCCTCAGGAAACGTCTCGAAGGCAGTCTGTAGGTGTTAACTACATACAAGTGGTTATACTCTTACCAATCCTCTCTGTTTCTGTAACCCAGTTAATGGGAGACGCCATTGAGCCCGAAAGGGCTTCCTTCCCAAGCATATTCACGTATAGAGATTCAAGTTCATCAAAACGTTCTCTTTTTTAGGTGCAATACCGAGGATCAATTGATAAAGATGGCAAAATCAATTTGTGAAAAAATCCAGTCAGCAGACTGGAAAAACGAGAAACACGTACCAGTAATCGATGCCCCAGACACAGTGAAAGCGGATGAGATGGTAAAAGTAGTTGTACAGGTAGGCAAGGAGATCGCTCACCCCAACACGGTTGAGCATCATATCAGTTGGATACAGGTCTACTTCACACCAGACGAGGGTAAATTCACCTATGATCTAGGAAAATTCACTTTCGAAAGCCATGGAGAGGGTCCAGTAAGCACTCACAGTGCTGCTGCGTTCCACTTCAAGACAAACAAATCAGGTACATTGAACGCTGTAAGCTACTGTAACATACACGGCCTCTGGGAAAACAGTAAGGCTGTCAAGGTAGAGTAAGTCTCTACAACCATTTTTTCATCAATTTCTAGTATTCGGGTTAGTGGTGGGACCGCCCGGATTCGAACCGGGGATCTCGCGGACCCGAACCGCGAATCGTACCAAGCTTGACCACGGTCCCAAAGCGTATTCCACCGTGGTTCGCTGGTTTAAAAAAGGTTCCTAAAGGGAGAAGATGTGTTAGGCTTCGCGTACTGCGTCCTTTACCATCATGTTTAGGACGGTCTCGGCGATGTCTGCTCCGTATTCAGCTGTTCTGAGTATGCTCTCTACGATCAATCTGAGGGCAGGTACTTCTTCTGGTGGCGCATGTTTGATGATGAGGTGTAGCATCTCGGCTTCCATGTTTCGTGTTCTTTGAGCCATATCCAGAACTGCGTCGGCTTCCTTGTAGCTCTCATCAAATACTGCGTCCATAGCGTTCTCGAATATCTCTAACGCGAAATCACTGAGCTTCGTAAGCTCGGCTAGTAGTTCTTGGTCTACGATGCTTAGGGTTAGTTCGAGTCTGTTGTGGGCGATGTTTACGGCGTGGTCTGCCATACGTTCAACTGATTTTGTGATCAATCTGTATCCTAGGCACTCGCGTGGACTCTTCAAGCCACTCTCTTTGAGTATGTGTCCATCTACGACTGCGACTTTCAGTAATCGTATTATGTAGAGGTTGAAGCGGTCAACCTCATCATCCATGGCTACTATCTCACGTGCCAGATTCACATCATCTGTGCCAAGGGCAATAATTGCGTCCCTGTGCATGCTTGCAGCTATAACACTCATACGCCTCAATGCATCCTTAACGCTGAGTTCAGCGTAGCTTAGCAATACCTGTAATGTGAGGTCTTGTGGAAGATCAGCGAGTATCTCTGTTCCTACTAGCTTCTTTCTTGTGAAGTCTTTTACACTAAATCGTTGGCTGCTGTCCAGTCTCTGCTGTGTGCTTCTAAGCTGAATAAGGTTGTACCCCATGAGATATGCTGAGACTACTCTCCGCACAATGCTTTCTGGTGTATCCTCGGGGGTGGGATTGATGATTACTTTTCTCTGGGTATCTGTGGTGTCTGCGCCTTCAGGAGTCAGACATAATGTGAGGTCGTCTTTCTGTGTTATTCTGACGACGCTGCCTCTTTGAAGCCCCATTTGCTCTACCCAAGATTTTGGTAGTGATATTATGAATGTTGAGCCTCCTGTTACCTGTACTTTTCTTAGCTCTTCACCAGGACTTGATGACAATGTAAATTACCTGCTCCCCATAGTCCGTTAGATGTAAATATATTTATCGTAAAAATATTAGAAAAAAGCCGTGTTTCTATATATTATATAGTATTATTGTGTTTATATATGTTTTAATATCTTCTGTATATTATATAAGAAATCTATTTATTAAGTAACCCGCCCATAGGCGCCTTAGAGGAAAAAACAATGAGTAACAATCAAAATCAACTCTACATCTACACCGCGGTTGCGCTAGTAATCGGCTTAATCATAGGATACGTAGCAGCAGGAGCCATGAGTGGCCCCGTAGGAGACGAGGAGCTACTATCCCAGATAAGTGACCTTGAAGCACAAATCGATGACCTTGAGGCAGAAATAGCCGAATTAGGCGGAGAAACCACGCTATCAGGTGACTTGTTCATCTCAGGAAGCTCAACCGTCTTTCCAATCGCAGACCTTGCAGCAGAAGATTTCCAGAACATATATCCAGATGTCAACGTTCAGGTTGAAGGACCTGGTTCAGGTACTGGAGTTGCTAAGGCAAGTGATGGTACTGCAGACATTGGTATGGCTTCAAGAAACGTGAAAGCATCAGAGCTACTAAACGCGCCTACCTTAATCACCTATGGTGTTGCAAAGGACAGCGTTTCAATAGTTATCAACCCAAGCAACTCACTTGCAGCAACACTGGATTTAACAACAGAACAGGTAAGTAAGATTTTCAAAGGCGAGATCACAAACTGGAGTGAGCTAGGCGGAGACAACCACAAGATAAACGTTTACAGCCGTGAGGAGGGCTCAGGAACAAGAGCTACATTCATGGAGTTCACAGATATCGAGGAAGGCGAGTTCGCAGCAGATTCATCAGTCCAGCAGGGTAACTCAGCCATGAGAGCGGCGGTAGCAGGTGACCCATATGGTATCGCATACATCTCACTGGGATACGTTGATTCAACAGTAGTTCCAGCAAAGATTGATGGTACGGAGGGTACAGTAGAGAATGTGCTTGCAGGTACATACCCATTCCAGCGAATTCTCTGGATGTTCACAAATGGCGCACCTAGTAATCTAGCTCAAGCATATCTTGACTACGTTATGAGCCCAGAGGGTCAACAGATCGTAGAAGAAGAAGGCTTCATAGCCATATACCCAACTAACTAAACTTCTTTTTTCATATATTTATATGATTTAAGAGGTTTATATCCCACCTCAAACATAAACTATATAGATGTTTATAGGTTATTTCGCAAATATAGTATATTTAGGAAAGATATATTACCCGTTCATTGTTCATAGCCACCAAATAGAAGACAAATTTAGGCAAGAGGTGAAAAAGTGGACAGAGAAGACATAATAGAAAAGCTATTGCTTGTTTGCGCTTCGGCTTCAACTATTGTAATATTTCTAATTGTCTATTATTTGTTCAAGAACGGAGTCCATGTATTAAGCTGGGATTTCGTATTCGGGATGACCTATAACCCCGGAACAGACCAATTTGGTATATTCCCCATAATAGTAACCAACTTTACAACAGCTTTCTACTCACTACTAATAGCAACAATCATCGGATTACCTACAGCGATCTTCCTATCCGAATACTCTCCTTTCTGGTTGAGAAACATCATCAAGCCATTGATAGAGGTGATCGTGGGTATTCCCTCAGTTGTTATAGGTTTCTGGGGACTTATCGTACTGGTACCAATAATCAGAAACGTGTTCCCAACGACACAGGGACAATCAATGCTAACAGGCTCAATCGTCCTCGCGTTCATGACCCTGCCAACACTAATATCACTTTCAGAAGACAGCCTAAGAGCAGTACCAAGAGCCTACAGAGAAGCAAGTCTAGCATTAGGCGCTACTCGTTGGCAAACAATCACCAAGGTAATACTACCAAGCGCATCCAGTGGGATACGCGCCGCGATGGTACTAGCCATGGGAAGGGCTGTAGGGGAAACCATGGCAGCCTTGATGGTAATAGGAAACCCCTACATTCCATGGATAACAGTGAACCCGCTTGAGATCGTAAGAACCCTCCCCACAACGATCGCTCTTGAGTTCGGATACGTAGAGTTCTACTCTACACACTATTACGCGTTATTTGGAATGGGTTTGATCCTTTTCATCAGTGTTTTCTTCATGAATCTAGTAGCCACATATTTCTCAGGGAGGCATAAGCTGTGAATCCGGTACAGAAGGAAAAAATGATACTTGGTTTGATGTACGTAGCAGTCTTCCTTAGCATCATAATGCTACCCATCATCATACTCTGGGTTACTACAAATGGGATAGGAGAACTCAACTGGACCTTCCTAACCGGAACACCGTCTTTCTCCACATCAGAGTCAAGACTAGCCACTCACGGAGTATTCCCCCAGATAATAGGCTCATTCTACCTAGTCGCAGGAAGCACGCTGCTTGGAACACCAGTGGGCGTATTATCTGCCATATACCTCACAGAGTACGCGGCTCCAAACATAATCACAAAAACAATCCGGTTCTTTACCGAGACGCTTGCAGGTATTCCCAGCATCGTAATTGGGTTATTTGGAATGGAGTTATTGGTTTATCGTCTCGGGTTCCAAACATCACTACTATCTGGTGTAGTATCACTGAGCTTAATGACGCTGCCTTTCGTTATCAGGGCATCAGAGGAAGCAATCAAAGTAGTACCAAACGAGTACAGGGAAGCTAGTCTAGCCATGGGGGCATCAAAATGGCAAACCATACTCAAGGTAGTTATCCCAGCCGCGTTACCGGGAATATTAACAGGAGTACTGCTTGGAATGGGGAGAGCAATAGGAGAAACAGCGGTACTTATTCTTACAACAGGTGGTGGAATGAGTAGAAAGGTGCCGACACGCTTGACTTCACCTGTAGGCAGTTTACCCATCTACATTTATTTGATAGCTAAAGAGACAGTGCATCAGGACTTGTTGAACAGGGGATACGCGGCAAGCCTCGTCTTATTAATAATATTCTTCTCGATGAGCGTCTCGGCTTTACTGATACGAAATCATTATTTGAGGAAATTAGGAAATGAATAACACTTACATGATTGACGAAGAGGTCTCAGGCTTCATACCATCAATGGCAGAAGACAAGATCGCCTTTAAGGACTTCAACCTCTGGTACGGGGACAACCACGTACTAAAAGACATCAACATATCCATCAAAAACAACATAGTAACCGCCTTCATGGGACCCAGCGGCTGCGGAAAAAGCACCCTACTACGAAGCATCGATAGAATGAACGATATTATTCCAATATGTAGAACTGAGGGCGCGGTCCATCTTGATGGAAGAAATATCTACGAGCCAGACGAAGACGTCTACGAGTTAAGAAAAAGAGTCGGCATGGTCTTCCAGAAACCTAACCCATTTCCCATGAGTATTTATGACAACATCGCCTATGGACCTAAGCTCCATAAACTGGCAAATGGAGACGAGTTAGACAAGATAGTAGAAGAAAGCCTCAAAGGTGCAGCCCTCTGGGACGAGGTGAAAGATCGGCTCCATGATTCCGCCTTCGGATTAAGTGGTGGACAACAACAACGTCTCTGTATTGCACGTGCTTTAAGCATCAATCCTGAGATTATATTGATGGATGAGCCCTGTAGCGCCTTAGACCCAATAGCAACCATGAAAATCGAGGCATTAATGCGGGAACTAAAGGAGAATTATACGGTGGTTCTCGTTACTCATAACCTACAACAAGCAGCAAGGGTCAGTGAGATGACTGCGTTCATGTACATTGGGGAGGTTGTCGAGTTTGGCGCAACACGAGCCCTTTTTGAAAACCCTCAAAATGAGTTGACGGAGAACTATATTACAGGAAAATTCGGGTGATAAGGATGAGAAGACCACTTGACCTTGGGTTGGAACAGATACAGCATCTACTTGTGAAGATGGGAAACCTAGCAATACAGAGCCTGGACCTTGCCTTGAAAGGCTTCTTCGAGGACGAGGACGTATATATTCAGCTACGAGCGTGGAGCAACACAATATTATTGCTTAGCGAGGAAGTTGAAGACCGAGCAACAGAGCTTATGGCACTTCATCAACCCATGGCAGGAGACCTACGCACATTAAAAGCATACATCAAGGTAGCCTACGACATCGAACGCTATGGAAGATACTCGATGGACATCAGTGAGATCAAGTCTCAGCTTGGAGAATGGGATATAATACCAAACGGTGAAGGCTACGAGTTCAAAGAGCTTGGTAAGAAGGTCCAGAAATGTCTCAGTATGAGCGTCAAATATCTTGAAACCATGGATAAGGATGCTATCTTTGAGTTAGGGCAAATCGAGACCGAGGCTGATGAGTTATACAGGAAAAACCTTCAGCTACTCTGGGAAAGCGAGTTATCTACCAAGACCATCATGGCTTACACATTGACTATCAGATACCTTGAACGGATTGCTGACCATAGTAGCTACATCAGTGAGTCTATCTACTACGCGATAACAGGTAGAAGAGTCTCTCTAAGATGAGAATAGCAATATTCTCTGACATTCATGGTAACCATGCTGCACTGGTAAACGTTCTCAAAGATATTGATGAACAGAAACCAGACCACGTGTTTTGTCTAGGCGATCTTGTTGGATACGGTCCAAGACCAAATGAGGTAATAGAAACCATCAGAGAAGCGAAGATACCAACAGTACTGGGCAACTATGATGATGGCGTCGGTTACGAACGGGGTGAATGCGGCTGCGCTTATGTTACTTACGTTGAGAAGAGGAACGGTCAACGAAGCATTGACTGGACGACGAAACAGGTATCCCCCGAGAACAAGGCTTTTCTCAGAAACCTCAAGGATAAGATCGAGTTCGAAACAAACGGGTATAGGATATTATTGGTTCATGGAAGCCCGAGACGCATCAATGAGTACCTCTACGAGGACCGCCCTGAACGTAGTTTATCACGGATGCTTGAATCAGTGGAAGCGGATGTGGTGGTCTGTGGACATACTCACAAGCCATATCATCGACAGGTGGCAGGTGTTCATCTCATCAATGATGGAAGCGTGGGAAAGCCCAAGGATGGCGATCCGCGGGCATGTTATGCCTTGATTACTTTGGATGATGCGGTTTTAGTTGAGTTTAGGCGTGTGGGGTATCCTGTTGAGTCTGTTGTAGATGAGATAATAGAGGCGGGGCTTCCAGAAGCCTTTGCCGAAGCCTTGAGGACCGCGGGTAAGTAATTTTGTTTAAATAAACCCGTTCAGCAACAGACTCAATGTATGATTTAGAAAAACTAGTCAAAGACAGCGAAGAGGTCAAACATTACATAGAGTCCAGCCAAGAGAAAGCCCCGCAGTTTATGGAGCAATACAATGAATACACGCTGGAACGGGAGATAGTTATGAAAATCAACTGCCACAGCAACAACTACATCATATTCGCCTTCAGCGCCGAGTGGTGCCCAGACTGCTACCGCAACATACCAGTACTCGCCAAACTACAGGAAGCAACAGGACTAGAAACAAGAATATTTGGTCACCTCATGAGGGATGCGAAGAGCCCCAACAAGCGGTGGAGGATACCTCCCAGTCCAGCGGAGGTTGATGAGTTTGACGTGGTCAAGATACCATCAATGTATATTCTCGATAAACAGGGACAGAAAGTTGGTGAGATCATTGAAGACCCACCACAGGGAATGAGTCTTGAGGCAGCGATATTGGCTATTCTCGAATCATAACGTGTTTTATTCTAGATTCAATATTAACTGGTTATGCAGCCAGACACAATACTCAGAAAATATACGGATCGCAAAGGAAGAGAAGTAATTCTACGTACACCAAGATGGAGCGACCTAGACGACATGCTGGACTTCATCAACAGCCTAGTCGAGGAAGAAGCCATGATCGCGGTAGACACCAAGAAAACGAGAAACGAAGAAATCGAGTGGGTAGCAACCAACCTCAAAAGACTAGAAAAAGACGAGCATATGTGTGTGGTAGCGGAAGTTGATGGTCACATGGTGGGAAGCACCGAGATTGGACCAAGGTTTGGACGCCTCAAGCATTATGGTACTCTCGGCATCTCATTGAAGAAGGGTTATCGTGAATCAGGGATTGGTCAGGAGATGATGAAGGAGATCGAGAAACATGCACCGAGACTGGGAATCGAGTATCTTGCCCTTGAAGTGTTTGGCACCAATGAAAGGGCGATACATGTGTATGAGAAGATGGGATACAAGCAGATTGGCGCATACCCTGATGGCATCAAGTACTGTGGAGAATATGTAGATAGCGTATTCATGTACAAGAAGATTAAGAAAAACTAAGACCAGACAATACCCTATAACAACCCGTAACAACTTTTCACACAAGAAAATTTTTTTCCCAAAGTACCCACCAGTAGACACCACAAGAAGCTGGACTAGTTACGAATACCTTTTTAAAAACAGGCGCTGCAAATATTGTGGGATAGGGAATGAGAGTGTATCACTCGGACTGGACACGCTCCTCCTAATGGAGGAAACAACTTCTAACAACCCTAGCCAACACGCCAGCACCAATAATACCCAAATAGTGCTGACCATAAAGGACGGATACAACAATGACAGATGAACCAAAGAAAGAGATGGTAGTGACACCCTGGGAGGTCAGCGGAGACATAGACTACGATAAGCTCATGGAGCAGTTCGGAGTCCAGCCCATGACCAAGGAGATAGAGGAAAAGATCGCCAAACACGCTGGGTTCAAACACCTCCAGCTAAGGCGAGGAGTATACTTGAGCCACAGGGACACTGACTGGTGGATCAAGGAATACGAGAAGGGAAACAAAGTAGGACTCTACACTGGGCGTGGACCCAGCGGGCACGTGCACCTAGGACACCTCCTTCCATGGTTCTTCTGCAAGTATCTGCAGGACGCATTTGACGCTGATCTCTACTTCCAGATGACGGACGACGAAAAGTTCCTCCACAGAGATGATCTCACGTTGGAAGAGACTATTGCGTTGACGTATGAGAACGCGTTAGATGTTATCGCGTGTGGCTTGAGGGCTGAGAAGACCCACATCTTCAGTGACACCGATCACATCGGTCACTTGTACAAGATCGCGTTGAATGTGGCGAAGAAGGTAACCTATAACACGGCGAAGGCGGTGTTCGGGTTCAACGACAGCAACAACATAGGTATTGTCTGGTATCCTGCAATGCAGGCTATGACCTGCTTCCTTGAATCAGATAGAGAAGGCAGAAACATACCATGTCTGATACCAGCAGCCATCGACCAAGACCCATACTGGAGAATGACAAGAGACATCGCAGAAAAGCTAGGTTACACTAAGCCTGCCCAGATTCACGCCAAGTTCCTACCGGGACTAGCTGAAGGCGGAAAAATGAGCGCAAGCCAGCCTGAGACAGCGATATTCACCACAGACCCACCAAAGAAGGCGGGAAAGAAGGTGATGAAAGCGTTCACAGGTGGACGAGACACGGTAGAGGAGCAGCGTGAGCTTGGTGGAAGACCAGAAGTATGCAACGTTTACGCCTACTATTACTTCTTGTTTGAGGAGAACGATGAGGCGCTTGTTGAACGTGAACTCAAGTGCAAGAAGGGTGAGATTCTCTGTGGTGAGTGTAAGAAGACCCTCGCTAAACGTGTTGAGGTCTTCCTTGAGGATTTCCAGAAGAAGCGTGAAGAGGCACGTGCGGTTCTGGATGATTATCTCCTCAAGTAATCTTTTCCATCTATAATCCAATATATTTCTATGAGTATTGTAAAAAATCTGGCCGAGATTCCTGAGACGACGCATCCATTTCTAGCAAAAGTGGGAATGAGTACACTGTATTCGCGGCGTGATGATGGCGCTGAGTTGACGTGTTTTGTGGTCAGGTGCAAGGTTGGTTCTGAGATCGAGGAGCATGTTCACCCAGATGAGGCGGATATTATCTATGTGTTAGCTGGGAAGGCAACTATGTGGATAGAGGATCGGGGAGAGTTCCCGCTTGACTCCGGGGTATTCGTTGTTGTGCCCAAAGATCTCAAGCATAGAACCTACGATGTGACAGAAGAATTACTCATCTACGATGTATTTTACCCAGCGATGTTCTAGTTTTTAGAAACCTTAAAGCAATTCACTGCCTTTTTTCATTTATGTCAAGTCTTAAAGAGAATTATGAGCAGCTTCTTGAGCAGAGTAAAGAGCTAGCGGTTGTTCAGAGCGCTGGAGCGATTATTTACTGGGATATGGAGACCAAGATGCCTCCAAAGGGCGTTGAGTTGAAGAGCCAGCAACTGGCGTTTATTGAAAAAACAGCGCACCAGATGATGACCAACCCCATGGTTGGAAAGGTATTGGAGTCCATCGAGAAGGATTCCAAGTATGATTCACTTGATCAAGTGCAGAAGCGTAACGTGTACCTTGCGCGTAAAGCCTATGATGAGGCTACCAAGCTTCCCGAGAAGCTGGTGGTTGATATTGTCAAGCAACAGACGGTGGGGGTAAATGTCTGGAAACGGGCGAAGGGGGCAAAAGACTGGAAACTGTTTATGCCTGAGCTTGTGAAGATCAAGGAGCTCACGGAGAAGAAAGCGGAGCTTTTGATGGATATCAAAGGCTCGAAGACGCCATATGATGCCTTGATTGATGACTTTGAGCCCAAGATGACCGCCGATAACATTACACGGATTTTCGACGGTATGAGGAAGGGGCTTTCGAAGGTAATGGATAAGGTCTTGGAGCATCAGGATGTGGATACAAAGTTCTTGACGCGTCCTGTGTCTGTTCCTGTTCAGGAGAAGATCGGTGAGCAGATGGCGGATTTCATCCTTTATGATATTAAGTCTGAGAATGCGGGTGGTAGGATTGATGCTACTGAGCACCCATTCACCACAGGCTATTATACTGATGTTAGGATTACGACGCATTATCATGAGAACCAGTTCATGAGCAGCATCTACAGCATATTGCATGAGGGTGGTCACGGTCTTTATGAGCAGGGTTTGCCGATGAAGTGGATGTATCAGCCTATTGGCTCCAGTGCGAGTTATGGTATTCATGAGTCTATGAGCCGGTTTGTCGAGAACATGGTGGGTAGGAGCCCTGAGTTCTGGACATATTACTTGCCTTTGTTGAAGAAGCTTACCGGTGATACCTTCAAGGATATTAGTAGAGAGCAGATGCTGCATGCGGCTAACTATGTGACGCCTAGTAAGATCAGGATAGAGGCGGATGAGGTTACTTATGGTATGCATATTATCATCAGGTTTGAGATCGAGCGTGACTTGTTCAGTGGTAAGGTGGAGGTTTCTGAGCTTCCTGAGGTCTGGAATCAGAAGTACATGGATTATCTCGGTGTAGAGATACTGGATGATAGTGAGGGGGTTATGCAGGATACTCACTGGGCTAGTGGGTTGTTTGGTTATTTCCCGAGTTATGCTTTGGGTAATATCTATGATGGTGTCTGGTTGACCACGTTGAACAAGGACTTACCGGATTGGAGGCTTGATGTGGAGAAGGGTGTCTATAAGAACATCAAGACATGGATGACCGAGAACGTGTATGGTTATGCGAACCTCTATGACCCTGAGGACTTGGTTAAGCATGTGACTGGTACCGGGTTAGTGGTGGAGCCTTTTATCGAGTATCTTGATGATAAGTTCCGTGGTATCTACGGGTACTAACCCTCTACTTTTTTTTATTTGGTGTCTACTGGTGGGTACTTTGGGAAAAAAATTTCTCGTGTGAATTAGTGTTACTTGTTGTTATAGGGTTATATCGTGTGGTTTCTTTGGTATTGTTGTGAGGTATAGATACATCAGGTACCGTTGGGAACGGGGCAACGATATGGAGGAACTGGCGTCGGTTCTCTCAGAAGATTACATTGTTGCTCGTCGGATGTTCCCGGGTTCTAATATCGAGGTGAGTCTATTCAAGGATGACCGACTAGAATTGATTGTTACAGCGGATCGTATGCGGGTTCATATGAACGCTCATAGAGCTATACTGAGCCAGTTTGAGGACGGTGCCTTCACTAAACATGATTTGACACTCAGGGAGAAGATACTGGAGCTGTATCCAAGGAGTCGTCCAACACCGTTCCCGTGGGGACACAGCTTCGAGCCCAATTATGAGGTTGAAGAATAGTTACTTTTTCCAGATTTTCTCGGTGCCTGCAAGTTCTTTTTCTATGATCTCTGTGAGGTCGCTAGTTCCATAGTTTTTGATGAGTTCTTCTTTGCTCAGGGCTTCGATCTCAAGTCTTCTCCACCGGTTTACACCTACTAGGTTGTTGAACTCTGCCCATGAGACGCCCATCTTAGCTATCTTTCTGATATCTCGTCCATGTCGTAGCTCATCTAGTGCATCAACCATGGCTTTTGCAGCTGGGTATAGGCATATCATTGGTACTGATACGTAGCTTACTCCTCTTGATTCTAGTTCCTCGAATGTGAATGGCGGCGTCTTGCCTCCGGGGATAACGTTGAAGGCTAAGGGGGCGGGTACCCGATCTACAAGTTTCTCTACCTCGTCTAGGCTCTGAGGTGCCTCTACGTAGACGTAATCTGCACCTGCTTCGGCGTAGGATACTGCTCGGTGGAGAGCATCATCGAACCCGGTTACTGTTCGTGCATCGGTGCGTGCCCCGATAGCCATATCGGGGTTCTCCTCGTTGCGGGTTTTTACTGCGGTCTTGAGTTTTTGAAGCATCTCGGATTCGGGGATTACTTGTTTACCGGCCATGTGTCCGCATCTTTTTGGCCATACTTGGTCCTCAAACCTGATGCTGGCGGCTCCTATTCGGGCGAAGTTCATGGTGGTCCAGTGGGCGTTTAGGGCGTTTCCGTATCCTGTGTCTACGTCAACGTCTACTGGTAGGTCTACGGCGTTTACGATGGTGCGTGTGCGTTCCACCATCTCATGGTAGCCTACGAGCCCCATGTCTGGTTGTCCAATCAGGCTTGATGATATGCCGTAGCCTGTGGTTCCTACAATGTCGAAGCCTGCTCTTTGGATGAGTAGTGCGCTTAATGCGTCGTAGGCGCAGGGACGGAGATGCAGCCCTTTGCTGTTGATTATTTCCTTGAATTGTTTGCCTTTTGATGCCATGTATCAATGATAGTGGTTGGTGATTTAACGGTGCAGGTAATGGGGTATACTTATTTCCACCCCTTGTATCATCAGAGCCATGAGTCTCCCCGAGGAGTTCAAGGCACTCTACTACAAACAAAAATACCGGCTAGTTGGTGAACACAGCGCAGTCAAGACGTGCCACTGGCTCAGCCGCAGCCTAAACACTGGAGGCGTGGAGACTTGCTACAAGAACAAGTTCTACGGGATACCTACACACCGATGCATGCAGATGACCCCCAGTCTTGGACACTGTACCCAGAGCTGCTTGTTCTGTTGGAGAGCTACTCCCGAGACCCTGGGAGTCGGATGGGAACAGACACAGCCCATCACTGACCCCATGGACCCGGATAGCATCATCGATGGGTGCCTGTATCATCACCGGAAGCTCATCTATGGGTTCGGGGGTAACCCCAATGTCAGTGAGGAGATGTACGAGGAGGCGCTTGACCCTGTTCATGCAGCTATTAGCCTTGAAGGGGAGCCTGCTTTGTATCCGTTGCTGGGTGAACTTGTGGAGGCGTATCTGGATCGTGGTTTCAAGTCTGTTTTTATCGTGACCAATGGGACTCGTCCTGATGTATTGGAGAATCTCAGCTGTGAGCCTACTCAGCTCTATGTGAGCCTCTGTGCACCGGATGAGGAGACCTATGAGAAGACCTGTCGCCCCATGGAGCATGGTTTATGGGATAAAGTAAGGGAATCAGTTGAGCTTCTTGACAGCTTCAAGTGTCCAACGGTTTTACGGCATACCCTTGTGCCTAAGCTGAATATGCATAGCCCTGAGAAGTATGGTGCGTTAGCTGAGCTTGGTAACGCGACTTACATGGAGCCCAAGGCTGCGATGAGTGTCGGTGGAGCAAGAGCACGTTTCAGCTACAAGGATATGGCTTGGTTTAGCGAGATCAAGGAGTTCGGTGAGGCTGTTGCGGCTAGTTGCAGTTATAACGTGGTTGACGAGCATGAGCCAAGTAATATCGTGCTTCTTAGCAGACTTGAGAAGCCCATTCAATTATACTAAGCATTAATAGTAGCGGAATACACAAGGGTTCAATATGATTGATAAAATTGGGTTAAAAACCACCTTCAAGGAACTTGTAGCTTATAGGGTTCTTGAACCGGGACAAAACGAGATCGTGGAATGCGCAAAGCTCAGTGGAGAACTCCACAAGCTGAACGCGAGCCCCCGTGATCCTAACATGGTCCTGTTCTATGACCCCAAAGATGAACCGGGTTGCCGAAGAGAGGTCATGATCCCCATCGAAAACGAGGTAGAGGGCATCGATATAAAGATGAAGCCCGAGATGAAGGTAGCCTTCTTGGTGTTCATCGGTACAGATCAGCCCATCGAGTACTATTATGAGGAGCTTTACAAGTACATTGAAAAACAGGGATTGAAGCCTGCGAGCACAATGTGCAGCGTTGAAGCTGTTTATCAGCCTCACGATTTTAACCTCAGCTATGGTAGTTTCATCGATGAGGACAGTGCCGAGGCTTGGCACACAGAGATCATGATCCCTGTCGAGGAGTAAACCCTTTATTTTACTCATGTATTCAACTGTGTTGCGCGTTCGTGGTATAGTGGTAGAATATTAGCCTTCCAAGCTAATGACCCGGGTTCAAATCCCGGCGGACGCACCAAATATTTTCTTATTCTAAACAGGGGTTTTCTTCAGTTCATTTAGGTGATGCTTTTGCCAATCAAGTTCTTTTGCAACCGCAGTATCTGCCTCAAGAATATCAGAGGCTCTGTGAATAGCCTGTAATGCATATATTGCTCCACCTATCGCGTGAGCAGAGACATGCGCAGTGGCGACGGTTTGACCCGCGGCTCGGGCAACAGAACGAGCAGCATTATCTTCTCCCACTTCTCTGGCTGCTGCGTGTGAGCCTAGGGAGGCTCCGCGTATGATTTTCATTTTGAAATCCCCGGTTTCTATCCATTTTTGAAGTGTTTCTAATGCGTTTCTTGGGCGGGTATCGTCCGGATGTTTTTCTTCATAGTAATGCATGACGCGTTCAGTGCAGTCTATTGCCCAAGCAGCGAGTGTTTTTTGATCAACGTCTTCGATGAGGGAAACAAACTCATTTTTGTAGTAAAGTATTGAGAATTTTGATTTCTTTTTCCCTGTCTTGGACTGCATATAACCCTGTATTGAGGTGCCTAGATGATTGATAACTATATCACAGGATAAAGAGCCAAAATAGGGCATAAATCAGCGTTACCATACCCGTTTTTTACATAGATCAGGATCAGAAAGGAGTCGTTTTAGGGTTTATTTCATGGAAAAGGGTTGTATTCTGCCTGTGTCTTGCTGCCCCTACCCCCCTCCCTGTTAGGGGCTATTCTTGGGGAAGGGTTTTCCGTGTCCGGGGTAGACGGTTTCTGCTTGTATGTTTCTTAGTTTTTCTGCACTGTAATCGAGTGCTGTCTGGTCGTTTACCAAGGTTGTTATGTTTTCCATTGAGCCGTTGAAGATGTCACCACAGAACAGGGTGCCATTCGTCTGTAAGCTGATTGAGCCCTTGCTGTGTCCCGGGGTTTGGATTACCTCTGCATCTAGTCCATATTCGGTTAGGCTCTGGTTTTCGAGAAGGATGTCTGGTTGGAATGTCTCAAAGTCACCTAATCCTGTTACATTCATGAAGAAGCCTACTATCTTGATCATTAGGCTTTGTGGCGCATCAGCAAACATTCCTCCACCAGTTACCATGTTTACATCACCCTGATGCATAGCGATCTTTGCACCATAATTGTCTCTTAGATAAGCCGCGTTTCCAACGTGGTCAACATGCCCATGTGTCAAGATTATCAGTTTGAGGTCTCCGGGTTGGCATCCAGCCTCTGTGATGGCGGTTTCTAGTTTTTTTCTTTGTTTCTTGATTCCAGTGTCGATTAAATAGAAGCCGTTCTCGTTGTGGAGTAGGTAGCAGTTAGCATCGAATAGATACTTGAGTTGGATATGGATGACTTCCATATCGAGCAGTATGAAAAAAGGCTCATATATTTCTTGGTAGATGCTGCCCGTATTGTTTGATCAGTTTTTCCGCTTCTTGTAGGGTTTCGTTGATTTTCTCTCTGGGGATTTCCTTGTTGCCCCAGCTGAATATCAGTAGATTCTCGGTGTGTTTGGTGATCTTTGTCTCGTTTGAGTCACGCACGCCTATACAGCTGATGATTCTTTCAGCGTCCTCAAGTATCGGGGTGTTTAGATCGATGTTGACGGGTTTGGTCTTACCGATTGGGATAAACGCATCACCCGCCTCAGCCAAACGTAGAGTAACATCACCCACTACTAGGTCACTATCAAAGACACCGATGGGAACTAGGGTTCTCACCGAGACCAAGTTGCATGCATCAACCACGTTGCTGATGGTTGGGAACTTACCCTGTAATATCCCACGAAGGTACAGGTTTTCGACTGCAGGGGGAACATTATCTGGGTACGCGTCAAACTGGGTGTGTATTCTGCGGTAAGCGTTGAACTGTTCATTGGAGTTAAGATCAGAGGGGGTCTTGTCTTTCCACTCTATTAGAAACTTTTTCTTCGCCTCAACCAGTTCGATTGGTGTACGGTCAACCTTGACGCCTGAGACCTCTCTGTGTTCTATGTAGAGGGTTGGGACGCGTTCTGTTACCTTTGGGTCGATTGTTACAAGGTGAGCGGGCATTTTGGTTTCTAAGTTAAAGTATGGGTTAAAGGTTTTGACCATGTTTTGTGGTTGAGGTTAAATGTCATTGTGCTTGAGTTACTTGGATGCAGATAGAGGCGGTTACCTTCGATCTCTGGGATACATTAGTGTATACTAGGAACTACGCCGAGTTTAGGCTCCCAGAACTCACAAATATACTCAGAGAACAGGGATTAAGCCTCACTGATGAGGAGATTCTTGCGGCGTATCAAGCTGGTTTCAACTACAGCATGAAAACAATACCGCTTGAAGGCTACAGACATATTGAAACACATGAGATAATCGACAAAGTACTAGAGAAAGTAGGTTACACCTCAGAGAAGACCAGAAACAAGCTGATACAAGTCTACGAGGAAGCTGTACTCTGTGATCCACCCAAGCTCAAAGAAGGCGTCTTTGAGGCGCTGGATTACGTCAAAGACCGGTACAAAATTGGTTTGGTCAGTGTAACTGGTGTAAGCCCGGGTAGAATCGTCAGGGAGATACTCAGGGAATACGGGGTAGTGGATTATTTTGAGGTGTTGACATTTAGTGATGAGGTGAAGCTGGTTAAACCCAACCCACGGTTATTTACCACGTGCCTTGATGAGCTTGGTGTGGAGCCCGGTAAAGCCGTTCATGTTGGTGATAGCTTCAAGAGTGATATTGTAGGTGCCATTGATGCAGGTATGCATACTATATGGGTTAAGACGAGGGAACAGGTGATGAAGCCGGGTTACAAACCTGACGCAGTAATTAGTAGCCTATTGGAGTTTCCTGCTGCTCTTAGAGCCTTGGAATAAAGGCTCCAACTTGTTTCATGTATTCTCGGTACTGGTCTCCGAATCGTTCAATCAATAACTCTTCTTCGCGTCTCGAGACCATTACGTATCCGGGGATCGCTACCCAAGGAAGTAACGTGAACCACTTCAACCACACCAATGTAATGCCGATGATCATCAGCATATATGCAAGATAGGATGGGTGCCGTACGAGACTGTATGGTGGTTCGGTGATTAGTTTGTGGTCTTCCCGCATGCTCCAAGAGGTAGCATAGCGTTCACGGACTACGACGCTCCATGCGTGAAGCAGACAGCCAATGAAAAACAGGGATAACCCGATTATCTGTGGTACGCCTATCATGATGTAGATGTTGTCTGTTCGCTCAAGGGCGATCAAAGCCAAGGACTCAGCGAATAAAGATAAAGAGCCAATTAGTGCAAGTATGAACCCGAGGCTCAGTGGTGTCTCGGATTGGTTTCTTACGCCGATTCCTCTGTGTTTGAGGACGTTTCTTAGACTGACACCCCAGAATACCGCTAGTCCTGTAACGAGTATCACTGAAGTGAGAGCCATGTTTGATTAATTGTATATGGTAATTTAATTGGTCTGATGGTTAGTTTCCAGAAAACATTAATATGTAAACCATTAAAGGTTTACCGATGGTTCTCTTTTTTTACGCAGGATTAATTTTAGGAGCAACCATCGGATTGCTAACAATGGGTTTCAGGTTAACCCACAAAACCAGCGGGTACATGAATCTAGGGCATGTAGTCAATGTTGGAGTAGGAATGATGTTGGGGTTCATTGTAGTCCAGCAACTTGGTTTAAGACCTATAATGGGTACCCCGTTCGCGTTTCTACTCACAGGTATCTTCAACGCAGTAGTCTATCGTGTATTTTATCATAGAATGGAAAAACGGGGCTACAGTGAGGCACTGATATCATTGTTTGGATTAGTCTTCATGTATCTAGGAGTGAATGTAATCACTATTGCAACATATCTTGTATGCCTCCATTTCCCATCAGAGTACTGGTGTGGAACATCAGGAGCCTTAATTCGCAATCATTTACATTATCGTGACCCATTATACGAGCCCCTTGGGTTATCATTGCTACTAATTATTGCAGGTTACTTGTTTACCAGAACAAATCTAGGTATCAAACTAAGAGCCGTTGCCGAAACCCCAACCTTAGCCGAAATCTGTGGAACTAACTCAGTGAACATCAAAACCCTCGCTTGGTTTATAGCTGGAGGCTTGGCGGGTGTCGCTGGGATCGTCTCACCTTACCTCTATAAAGGGGAGTTTGCTCGTGATATTGAGTTATATTATATTCCTGTCTTTATCAGCGGAATTTTATCTGAGAAAAAGGAGCCATGGGTTGCCGGAATAATAGGCATACTGGTTGCATATATCCAGTTGATAGTTGTACTTAATGGACAGGCAAGCTTCGGTAACTGGTTTGCTGATTTCACACAACCCATACTGGCTATCGTTTTAGCTATAATATTGTATATGAAAGACAGGAAAATCAGCATTCCCGTTTTGTTTAATAAAAGGGATTAGTTTCTAGTAAAACATTAATATGTAAACCATTAATGGTTTACGTGGTGGGTTTGTCTACACTCTACGACGCGGCGCTACTAAACGGCGTAGTAATCGCGTTACTAACCAGTGGCTTCACCTTAACCCACACAACCAGCAAGTTCCCAAACCTAGGACACACCCTAAACCTAGGCGTAGGCATGCTAACCGCCTTCCTGTTCAGCCAAAACACAGGATTACCCGTATTCACATCAATGCCAATAGTGATACTCATTACCGGAGCCTACAGCCTAACCACATATCAAATAATTTTCAAGCGAATAGAGAAACCAGAACTAGCAGCACTCGCAGGGTCAGGGTTGTTATATGCTGGAGCAAACTTGCTGACTATAACAATACATTACTTGAGAAACAAAATAGATACAACTTGGTGGTGTGGACCACCCTCCATCAATATAGAACAATTACACTTCCACTACCCGAGAAACACGTACTTAGGAATAACAGAGTGCACGTGGATCAATATAATCATCATAACAGCCGCTATTGTAGGTTTCCAACTCATCAAGAAACAAGGCATATACACGTTATTCAGAGCCTACTCTGAGAACCATGAACTATTAATGATCCAAGGAATCAACACCGATAAACTAGTCCAAGCATCATGGTTTATCGCAGGCTGCCTCGGAGGACTCGCAGGAGCAATGATACCTTATTTCTTCAAAGGGTACCCGGGTAAATATTCACAGTATTTTTTTACTGATGTAGCTGCATCAGCGGCGTTCGCGGGTATGCGTTCACCTAAACTCGGTTTCCTCACCGGTTTGATTGTTGGTTTTCTGAAAATAATTATAGTAACTTTGAATCAGGCTACAATCGGGGTTTGGATTGGAGAATATAATGCAATATTCCCCGTGATGGTAATGGTCGCTTCATTTGCGGTAATGAGTCTAAGACGAGATCAATCAACATAAACAGTGATCTTAGCAAGGTCAACCGTGAAATCGTATCCAGCGGCGTTTAACTCGTTCATTGATAATCTTAGCCAGTCACCGAACTCGCCTTCATCTGTGTTATCTGGGTCAAGTGTGCTCGTGTTATCTCCATTCTCGGAGCATATCCGGCAGAGTATGTTCTTTGATGCCCAGTAATCGATAGCCACGGGATCAGTGCTAGCTGCTATGATGTTTGTCTGTGTTGCACTCATGTATGGGGTACTTGGTCCATCCTTGGGCAACGCATTCACATAGATAGCATCAACAATATTCAAAGTAGGCACCCGCGTCTGAGCCATCAAAGTACCCATAGCACCCTTACCTACAGCGCTGTGAATCCTATACCCGAGCCCGGCTGACAGCTTGTCTGATGGTACACCCATGTAATGTTTGATTGCACCCGTGACACCGTAGATCATATGTGTTTTCAGGACTGGTACGTTGATTACTTTGAGTCTGTCTATGTCATAATCTTCTATTTCGGGTTTGTAGACACCGTACTTGAAGCTAATCTGAGTATCATAGACGGTAGTGAACTTAGGATAGGATACAATGGTACCTGTTGACGAGATTACGCTAGTCTGAACTACATAACCATCCTCATCATCGCCTTCAGCGAATTCCTGAACCACGTTACGGGTAATAGTATCCCAGAGATACGTCGAGACCCTGTACTCGGCGTACATATCAGCAACATCCTGCATGCTCTGTGACTGATCCTCTGCGTTATTCTTCATCCAGTCAAGACTGCCGCCCTGTCCAGCGCCACCATACTGAGCCTGACCATTATCAGCGATAATTATCTCGCCTCTCCAGCCATCAGGGTGATTGATGACTGCCTCAACGATGCTCTTTACTAGGTCGGTGTTTGTGCCGCCTCGTTCATCCCATTGACTGTTTACCTTGATGAGAACCACATCATTGTTACCGATGAATCCTGTTGGTCCCTGTGTCTCATCCTCGTTAGAACTGAGATAGAAGGGTTGACCGGTTTCATCCATTAGATCAATTAACCGGTTTACTCCATCATCGGCTCCGTTGGTGCCAGTTATGGCGTAGATGATTGATGGGTCTGGTTTGGTAGCGGTTGCTGGTTCAAGGCTGAGATTGACTGGAGACATCTCATACTCATCTGTGTTATTGAGATTCATATACCCATACGCCCCAACCCCAAGAAGCAACACTAAAACAACAGTTTTCCACTGAACCCGAAAACGGTCAGACTCCACAGCAGCCAAAACAGGCGCAACATACATCATGGTCCAGAGATGAGCCACAAAACCCGCTGACTGTTGACAGGGATAAACAGCTCGACTTGGCTTAGTACCTGTTCTAAGAAGATACCAGACCAAGCATAGGAACCCATAGATGAAGAAATGGTCCCGAAGCCGCCTAAGCTTCATAAATAAACCAAACGAGGCTGGGTTTATCTGATTTTGCTAAGCCTGAATGCTCTTGATTCCCTCAGTTACCATGATATACAAGGCACCAAGGTTTGACGCAAGCCCAACGCTTCCAGCGATCATCGAAAGCTCAGAGGCAGTCTCAACACCAAGCAACCGTAAGACAATCCTAGCTAGCTTATGGGTACGCACCACACCACCAACGGTACCGACACTCATGGGCATCTCAAGCGTACCATAAAGGTCGCCGTTCTCGGTCTTGGTCCACTTGGTTAATGGTCTATAGGTGCCTGTGATGGCAGCGTAGCTGTGTGCCCCAGCCTCAACCGCCCTAATATCGTTACTTGTAGCCAGCAATAGCCCGATTATACCATTCATGACGCCTTTGTTGCTCGTTGAAGCCCTGTATGGGTCTGCCCAAGCAAAGGCATCAGCCTCAATTATCTTATCCACAACATCAACGCCAACCCTTTCCTTTGGCACCGTAGCCGAGACCCGTACCATGCGTTTAGTCGCTAGATTAGACAGTATCCTCATGTTCACCCGTCCACCAGTGATCTTCGCCACGGTAGGTGCTAATAGTTCACACATGGAGTCCACGAGGTTCGCACCCATGCTGTCTCGGACATCAGCGTAGATCTGGACAATCAACATAGGTCCAACCGCTGAATCCAGCTCTTTCACCGTGAGATCAACTGCTTTGCGGCTTCTACTGATGGTATTCGCGTCAACCAGTAACGCCTCCTTCTCAGCGAGCACGGCTGCCTTGGCTTTCTCCATGTCTGGTACATCAAGCAACTGTATCTGCCCAATCATTATGTTGCCAGTGGTAGACGCCTCAAAGTTATCAACAAGTCCTGCGCCTGTTGATGCCTGTGTGATTACGCTCCGTTCCTCTGTCGCTATGGGTATCAGTATCTCTTTACCGTTGATCTTAAAATTCTCAGCCAACCCAATGGGTATCTTGGTGATACCGATGACGTTCTCACGCATCTGGTCAGCCATCTCCATATCCAGCCCACCTGTAACAGTAAGCATCTCATGCTCAATCTCATCTAACTGCTTCAGGAACACCCGTCTTTTCTCCACAGTGGACATGCCATGAATGATACAGAGGTCAGGAATAAAGGTTCAGCATCGGGTTCCCTTTTTATTAAGCCCCTGTAGAGAGGGAGTATGAATCTAAAGAGCCTCGGATTACTAATCATTGCAGCGGCACTACTCATACCAACAGCCTCAGCAAACATCGTAGCAGAAAATTATGAAATACAAGACATAACAGTAACAGCGGAAGGACAAGTTGTCCCTAACTATGGTTACTGGGTCTTCGGTGAGGTATTGAACGATGGGGGTATTAATATTCAGGATGTTGTGGTAGAGGTTACCACGTATGATCAGAGCGATGGATTGCTTGACACGTTAACAGTAACCATGGCACCCACAATAATTGATGCGGGAACAAAAGCACCCTTCTTCGTCAAGAGCACAGTGCCCAACCAAGTCTACGATGTACGAGTACGGATACAAAGCTACAAAGAGACAGAGTTCAGCAGCTTCCCATATATCGAGATAAGCAACGTCAGCCCAGTCTCTGAAGGCAAGATAACAGGAACCGTGACAAACACCCATCCAAACATCAGTATAGACAATGTGGAGATAATCGCCACCTTCTATGATTATCAAGGATTCATCGATAATATCCAAACCTATGGAGTTAACGAGAATGGAGTATTAGAGGCTGGAGCAAGCGAAGATTTCACTATCCAATCCGAGTTATGGACACCATACACAGCGAGCCTAATCCCAAACTGCGACCTGTACCTCAGAACCCCCATGCTTATGTTAAACATCACAAACAAGAACCCGGTAATAGATGAAAACCTGAGAATCGATTTTGATGTATACCCGAAGCTCCCCGATTCAATAATAACAGTTACATTTTATCCACCTAGTGGCGGAGCCTTCCCACATAACGCCCACCTATACCTTGACGGAACCTACTATGTGAATATGAAACCAACAGAAACAGGTGAATACCGGGTGAGTATGGAGTTCCTGCCAACACTCGTCAACGAGAGCAGAGGATACGTAGAAGGAGCTTACATCGAGGACACATTCATCGCAAAGGCTGCCCCAGTTATTACACCACCCACAACAACAGGCTCAAACACGACGACAACTGATACAGGAAGCAGCACAGATACTACCACGGATACTTCTACAGATACTAGTTCAGATAGTATCACTGAACAGATAACAAAACAAATCCCGGGATACCCCGTGGTCTCAATTATCCTAGGTTTGGGTGTATTGTCTATGTTCTATAGACGTCGTTTATAGGACGAAATATAATCCACCCATCCGGAGATTCAAGGGATCAACCTTGAACAGCAAACTAGGCTTACCGGTAATCGACGCCCACGCCCATTACTTCAACGTCAACACCATGCAGAACTGGGCACAGCGAGGCAGAACCATGGAAACCTTCGCAAACCGCACCAAGACACGCACAGACATGACAAGCATCGAGCTACCAGACGAGAACTGGGACACTGCCCAGCGATGGGTAGACGAGCTAGACAAGTATGGTATTCAACGTATGGGGGTCATGGTTGGACCAGAAGCCTATGATGAGTTCAAGGAAACCATGAAGCGGTTCCCAGACAGGTTCATGGGATACGCTAACATATATCCAGCGGAACCAGACGCAGCAGACAAAGTTGAACAGGCCGCCAGAGACGGATTCAAAGGCATCAAACTCTACCCCAGTAGCTGGAAAGACCTCCGTGTCTATGATGAACCCTGTTATCCTGTCTACGATGCCTGTAAACGCAACAATATGCTGGTGTTCCTCCACTTCGGCATAACCATCGGTGGACAAGCAGACCTTAGAAACGGAAACCCCATTGATATACAGGTACCAAGCAGAGACTACCCTGAGCTAAACTTCATAATAGCCCATTTTGGAGCAGGATGGTTCCGAGAAGTCTTACTCATGCAGTATCAAGCCGACAACGTGTACATGGATAGCAGCGGTAGCAACAGCTGGATGAAGTACCTACCCTACGACTTGGACCTAAAGACCATATTCAGAAAAGCAATCCAAGCAGGTGGAAGCAAAAAGATACTCTTCGGCACGGATAGCACGTTTTTCCCACGTGGCTGGAGGTTTAACGTATTGGAGGCTCAGGTGACTGCCTGTAGGGAACTCTTGGCTGATGGTGTCATCAAAGAGGATGACATCTCAAACATATTCCACGAGAACATCAAACAGCTAGCACACCTCTAGATAGTTTCAAAACCACCTACACAGTATCCATATGTTATGGATGACGAGCAACGTAGAACAATACTCAGAGTACTCTACGCCACCATATTCTTCACATCAACAGGTCTCGGCACATGCACATTCCTGTTACCAGTCTACGCCGAAACCATAGGAGCCACCTACACCCAGCTTGGACTCATAGGCGCCGTAGGTAACCTCGTCTACACAATAATCACCCTAGTTGCAGGCGGATCACTGGATCGATTCGAGAAGATCAAACTCTACATGGGATTCACAGCCCTAGGAGCCATAGTCATGATACTATTCTCATACGCCGACACCATACCCCAGATAATCATAGTACGCGGCCTCCTAGGAGCCGCAGCAGCAAGCTTCTGGGTAGGAGCAAGCACCCTCACAGGCGAGATAAGCCCCAGAAAGGAGCTAACACGTTCCCTAGGACGATACAATATGGCGTGGATACTAGGGTTTACAGTTGGTCCATACCTAGGTGGATTGATCTCCAACAGATACGGATACGATGTGTTCTTCATAGCCTCAGCTGGTGTGATCGCGGTAAGCCTTGGTTTAATTCTCTCAAGCATCAGAGGAACCATCGAACTTAAGCAAGAAACAAGACAGGAAACTAGGAATCTTGGGGATTTACGCCCATTGTTGATGAGCTACCTTACCCTAGTGCCTTTCACCATGGTTCTCGGCATCTACATGGCGATTATCCCGGGTCACATGAAGACCGTGGGATTATCAGCATCACTCATAGGGTTGCTCATAACGATAACAAACGGTGTACGTGGATGCGTCTTCTTCAACGTGGAAAAACTCGTAAAATGGGGAACATGGCGAAGCCTCCTCGTAGCATCAACGCTCTTAGCGGCAGCAATGTACTTCGTCAGAAACGCGGAAACAGGCCTAGAGTTCGCCATACCATTGATCCTATACGGTCTCGGCTCAGGGATAATGACCCCAGTAACACTGGACTTCATCAGCAAACGAACACCAGACAAACTCAGAGGAACAGCCATGGGTGTCCATGAAGGAATATACGGCGTTGGAATGTGTCTAGGACCCCTTGTGGGGGGGGCAATCGCTGATTATTATGGGGCGGCGACATTGTACTCGTTGCTTGTCTTGGTCTCGTTGCTGATACTGCCTTTTGGGTACGTTATGACGAGGGAGCCTAACCCTTAAACCGGGTACAGTGTTACCCTTGGTGTGTCGAGGCGTAGACGAACAAGAGGCTACCCTGTAGCCGTTCTCATCGGGTTAGAGAATGGAGAGGCTATTCTCTGGAACATCTACAGCCGATCAATAAAACCAGACACAACCATCAAGCGAGAAAACAATCAGTACAACTATTATGAGGCAATAATAGACAGGTTACGACCCAATGTCAAGCAGGGTGTTAAAACGGTTCTCGTTGTTTCACCTGATGTGAAAAACTATGATGGGTTCTACAAGCATATAGAGAAACATCAACGATGGCTCATAGCAGGATACGAGCTCAACAGAGTGACAATAGAATACGTAGAGGGATCAGTCACAGACATCGACGCAGTTGTTGAACTCATAAACGAGTCAGGTCTCCAACGCACAATACAAAATGCCTCCCGGGAAGACATCAAACGAGTCATGAGTGTTCTTGAAAGACGCCTTGGGACACCTGAAGGCATTGATACCCTCAAGTTTACCCTCACCGAGGTAGAGGACGAGGTCTACGGGGATCATGGATCAGCTGAGTATATTCTAATGACCACTGATTTCCAGTACAATCATCGACGGAGAACACAGAGACTCCTTCAGATAGCCCAGAATAAGGGAGTAAAATCCATGCTTGTGGAAGCCGAGACCAGTATGGGATCACGATTAACCCAGTTTGGTGGTCTCATCTGTATGACCCGAGTATAGATGTCAACCAGTTGATGAGAATAACTCGGGTTAAAACCTCTGTAGATGAGAAAAACAAGAGGAAATTGTCTCGTCAAGAAATTTTTACATGTGTATTTTTGTCTGGAATTTGTTGTTGTTGAGTTTGAATTGAAGTAGAAGCCGCGTTCTCATGGGATTAAACCGGAAAACCGGTTTTTATGTGGGTTATCTTGACAGTGATTTATCATCAACCAGTGAGAAAAACACTTGCGATAGATCTGCAACATGAGAGTATTCCTCTATTATAATAATTAATGAAACAAGTTATTTCTATAATAATAGAGTAACAACAAAAAACAGCGGCGGCTGGAAGAAAAAATTATTCTCAAAAAATGAGAACGCTTTACTGTAGCCTAACCTTCACTGATAAACTCGTTGGCCTGCTCCAAGAAATCACTTGGACGATACGTGTTAGCCATAAAGATACCAAGCTTCTCCATATCAGCCAAGCTCTGACGAGTATAAGGTCTGAATATAGATTTTCTCGCCAAAGGAGAGACACATGCACAGACCCTGACCCCTTGGTCGATCATCTTCTGAAGAATCTCATAGTTCTCAGTGTTCTGTGGGGTATTCTCACCGGGCTGGGTCAACACAAAGTCGCTGAATATGAACACCATCCTATCGCTGCGGTCATTGATGCTGGTGATCTCATCATACGCCCATTTGAGGCTCTTACCGGGCACGGTTCCACCCCAAGTCATGCTGGTGAAGCCTTGACAGTATCTTTTCTCCATCTCGGTGGTGGTACAGAACATCATGTTAATGAGGTCCTCAGCGATGGGCATCATGTCAACCTCCTCGTAAAAGTCCTTGACCACGTGACTGTTGGACTCGTAGAGAGTCAATGCATATTTCTCGCGTCTCAGACCCCATATGAGAGGCACCATACTCATCACGCTATATGTGATGCTGTTCAATCCCTCAAGGTCGTAGAACATGGTGTTACTGATATCCAAGATGAAAACGATGTGACGTTTCTGCTTCTGACGCTGCCTCATCAAGAAATCATCCCACCTGATATCATCGATGCTTCTACCGAGGTCCAGAATATTATCGAGGCTACGCTCCTCATCAATCAGATCCGTGTCCTCACCGGGCTGGAAAGGCATGAGGTTCCTGCTCTTATTCCAGTCCTCTTTCCGCTCAAACTCTCGTCCAAGCTTCAAGAGCTTCTCCTTGAGTAACTCCTGCAGTACCTTGCGGGCTTCCTGTTTCTTGATTCCCTTGAGATACCTGATCCCGGTCTTGATGATCTCGTCCTCACCGGGGCCAACACCGATATCAGGCTTGTTCATATAGTTCTCGAACTTGAAATCGCTATCCTGTGCAGCCATACCAAGCTCGTTCTCCAAGCCTTTCCCGTATGGTGAGACTGTTACCTGTTCCTCGCTGGCTTTCTGTAATAGGCTGATGAAATCGTCTCCATCTAGTCCTGGATCTGGTAACGGCTCGTCGGGGTCTAGGTTTGTGAGTATCTCGGCTGCTATTTTCTCGGCTGTTGGTTGGCTTTCAACATGGCTTGTGATTATTGCTGCGTTGATTAAATCGTGAAATGTTAGATGTCCTTGCCGTAGATAGGGCGGTAATAGTAGTTTTCCCATGTTGATGCCCTGTCTTGGGCTGGGCTTTACCTCACATTCTCGGCTACGGCGCATTCTTTGAATAAATTCGGGTATAAACCAGTGTGCGTATCGGAACGGGTAAGTCATATACCGGTTTTCCGACACCTACGCCAGCCTCTGCTCAACAATCTCCTCAACGATCATGTTAACGGTTTTACCCTCGTCCTTAACACGCATCTCCTTACTCAGCACAGCTGGAGCAAAGAACCTGATAGCAGCATCCTCACCATCAAAACGCTCGATATACTTGTTCACAAGCTTAGTGAGGAAGATACCTGAACGTGGTGATGCTGGAATTTCCAGTGTCGCTAGGTGACGGGTCTCGTTAACAATGTCATATATCTTGTCTAAGGCGCTCTCTGGTAGACTGAAGGCTGGAGTGTTTTCCCTGATTATATCCATCTCGGTCTCCTTATCTGGATAGCTTAACCTGATCCAGCTGCCCATACGGTCAACAAGAACCTTACTTAGCCTGTAGGTTCCCGCTGTCTCGATTGGGTTCTGAGTAGCGACAAACGCAAAATCCTCATGGCTCTTAACCATACCAATGGGGAACAAGTGATAGTGCCTCTCCTCCAGTGGAGCAATCAGGCTGTTCTGGCAGAACTCTGTTGCACGGTTAAGCTCCTGAGCAACAAACAGTCCCCCTTCTACCATGGCTCTGATGAGTGGACCGGGCTCGAAGCTGCTGATGTTACGACCATTTCTTACAACCAAGGCGGGGTCAAAGCTACCGATGAGCCTGCTTGGTGTTACGTTCTCGTCAAAGAATACCTCGTGGAAGCTTCTTCCAGTGTCTTCCGCGACCTTACGTGCTAGTAGGCTTTTACCTACGCCTGGTGGCCCTACGAGGCATGGGGTGATGCCTGTGTCTAGGCTGTCTCTGAGTAGGTCGTATGCTTTCTGGTATTGTCCTTTGAGTACTACTTGGTGTTCGATCTTGATGTTTTCAACGATGCTCTTTTCCAGCATCTTGCGGAACCCCAGTTCCCGTTCAGCCATCATAATTAATTCCAGTGCTTTACCGCATTGTACGATTTAAGCATTAGTTAACGCTACGCCGGTTTATCTCACTTATAAGCGACAAAATTATAGTACTTACGATGCTACAGGGGCTTAGAATGCTTTAAATGCGTGTATTGAACGTTTTCAGTGAAATCGTTATTCTTAATAACCGTAAGGGAGTAGTGTAACGATTCACAAAGAGGGAAAACTTTGATCGAAATAAGGTTTCACGGCAGGGGCGGTCAAGGAGCAGTAACTGCTTCCAGGATCATCGCCATTGCCGCTTACGAGGAAGGACAGTATTCCCAGGCTATCCCCATGTACGGTACAGAGCGTCGTGGTGCGCCACTTACTGCCTTCGTCAGACTCGATAACCAGCGCGTCAGGGAAAGGGAGCTAGTCCACAACCCAGACATTAGCGTAGTTCTCGACCCCCTTATCGCAAAACAGCAGGCTGTAGTTGACAACCTCAAAGCAGGCGGACTGGTTCTACTGAACACAACAGATGAACCAGAGGACGTCCAGCTAGGCGGAGACTTCAAAGTCGCCACCGTTGACGCTACAACAATCGCACTAGAGACACTAGGCAGACCAATCACGAACACAGCCATCCTAGGCGCATTCGCGAAGGTCACTGGTCTAATCAAAGTCGAGTCCATTGAGAAGGCACTAAAGAAGAACTTCCCAGGCAGACTCGGCGAGATGAACATCGCGGCTGTAAAGAGAAGCTACGAGGAGGTCAAGGGACCTGTTCAGGCCACAGTCAAGGAAGCACCTGCAGTAAAAGCAGACATCCATGTTGGTGGTTATGGTGTTCTTAAGGACGTCTCCAGCTGGCGTGTATTCACACCCGAGATTGACGTAGACAAGTGCATCGGATGCAAGAGTTGTTGGATCTTCTGTCCCGAGACCGCTATAGAGTGGGATGAGGAGACAAAGAAGCCATCCATCAGATACAATGCCTGTAAGGGCTGCGGTGTCTGTGCCAACGAGTGCCCAGTCAACGCAATCGAGATGGTGAGAGTGGAGGCATAAGAAATGTCATATGAAGTAATGGTAGGAAACAAGGCAGCAGCAACAGCGTGCAAGCTAGCACGTGTTCAGGTTGCCAGCGCATTCCCAATCACACCCCAGACAACCATCACACAGTATCTCAGCGAGATGCATGCAAACGCAGAGTGGGACTTCGACTTCGTTAACGTTGAAGGAGAGCTAAGCAGCCAAGTAGTGGTTCAGGGTGCAAGCCGTGTAGGTGCAAGAACATTCACCTGTACAAGCGGCCCTGGATTGCTCTACATGCATCACCCGATGCAGACCACAGGAAGCTCAAGGCTACCAGTTGTCATGGCAGTAGTCCACAGGGGCTACAAGGGCATGCAGCCCGACCACAGCGACCTCATGAGCCAGCAATGGACAGGATGGGGCCACATCTACGTCGAGCACGCACAGGAAGTCCTAGACAGCCTCCTAATGGCATACAAGGTCGCAGAGGACCCAAGGATTAGAATCCCAATCGCAGTCGGTTACGACGGATACGTTCTAAGCTACACTGCAGAGCCAGTAGAGATTCCAGAGCAGTCATTGGTCGATGAATGGCTACCACCAAACAAGCCAATGCCAAGCATTCTACCTGATGAGGTTGACCCCGAAACATTCTCACGAGGATGGGGCGGAGGAGACCCACAGATGCCATGGAAGATACACCATGAGGCAATCCTCAAGATCGAGGACGTACTCAAGGAGACAATGGACAGCTTCGAGAAGACATTTGGTCGCCGCTATGGTAACGGAATGATCGAGCCCTACATGATGGAGGACGCAGATTGCGCCATCATCGCAATGGGTACAATCGCCGGTACAGCAAAGGCAGCAGTCGAGAAGATGCAGAACGAGGGCAAGAAAGTCGGCCTAATCAAGCTAAGGAGCTACATACCATTCCCAGAGAACGATCTCAAGGAGTGGGCGAAGAAGCTAGACGGAATCGCAGTTGTCGACAGATCAATCTGTCCAGGCAAGGGTGGTCCAGTCTATGGTAAGCTCAAGAGCGTACTCTACGAGTTGGAAGACAAGCCTAAGATGCTACAGTTCCACGCAGGACTTGGCGGTAAAGAAGTAAGGACTCACGACTTCGAGATGATCGGAGACAAACTCCTGAAGGCCGTCAAAGGCGAGACAGTTGACCCAGTAACATGGGTTTAAGAGGAGCGGAAAGGAGAAAAACACAATGAGTGAAAGAATCACAAGGGCACAAATCCCAATGAGCGAGATGACCATCACCCCAGGCAGCGCATGCCAGGGTTGTGGCGCAGCTCTAGCTGCAAGACTCGCCTTCAAGGCACTTGGTCCAAACGTTATCAGACACACAATTCCATGTTGTCCAGACAGCGTTACCAAGACACCAAGATCAGGCGGAGTCTTTGAGGGCGGAGGCGCTCTACTCACAGGAACTGCACACGGACTAGCAGCCATCGGCAGGTCAGATGTTAAGGCAGTCGCCTTCTTCGGAGACGGCGGTACCTACGACATCGGCTTCCAGGGTCTATCTGGCGCAGCTGAGAGGAACGAAAACGTCTTTGTCATCACAAAGGACAACGAGGCCTACATGAACACGGGAAACCAGAGAAGCGGTTCAACTCCAAAATACTCAAGGACATCAACCACTCCGGTTGGTGTTGCGAGCCGGGGTAAGACCACTCACAAGAAGAACATCCCGTTCATCTTTGCAGCTCACTATGTCCCCTATGTAGCCACCGCAAGCGTTGGTTACCCAGAGGACTTGATCGCCAAGGTAAACTATGCCAAGGAGATCGAGGGCTTCAAGATGCTGATCATTCAGGCACCTTGTCCAGTCGGATGGAGATTTGATCCAGCAAAAACCATTGACATCGCCAGATCAGGCGTCCAGACAGGTGTTTGGCCACTGATGGAGATCGAGTATGGTGAAACGTTCAAGCTGAACTACAAACCAAAGGAGCTCAAGCCAGTCACAGAGTACCTGAAGCCACAGGCAAGATTCAGGCACATGACTGATGACGAGGTTAACGAGATCCAAGAGTTCACAACTGGACGCTGGGAGAGCCTCCTCAAGTCTGACGAGAGCGGTAAGATTATCATTTAATCCCCCCCCCTTTTCTTTACACATTTTTAGACAAGTTTTAAATCAACAAGTTTGCCCCATCAGACGTTGATATGCCATGGGCCTCCGTAGCGTTTTGAAGAAACCCGGTATTATTTTCGGTGGGTTTCTGGGCTTGGCGACCCTGAGCATCATGAATACCGCGTATACCAACGTCTTAGATGATATCAAGAACGAGTTGGTGCTCAACTATACTTGGGCTGGAGCCTTGATGTCCGGGTATTTCGTTGGATATACCCTTGGTCAGATACCTTGGGGTATAATCTCTGACCGCTATGGTAGTAGACGAGCCATGACCCTCAGCGTTCTCGGTGTAAGCCTATCGACGCTTCTCTTCGGATACAGCAGTAATATCCAGATAGCTGTCGCCTTCAGGTTCCTCTCTGGTCTTCTCGGTGCGGGTATCTTTGTACCAAGCGTGAAACTAGTATCCAGTTGGTTTGACTCAGAGGAACGGGGAACCGCACTCGGGTTATTGAATATCGGTGGTAGTACAGGTAATATTGCTGCTTCTTGGGCTGTTCCCCTACTGAGTGCTTCAATGAGTTGGCGAGGTAGCTTGAAGCTAATGGGTGTATTCGGCGTCTGCTCGGCAATGATCTCTTTTTACTTCTTGAAGGATCGTGATGGGGTCTCCGCTAGAAGAATGAACCTCAATGACATTCCATACAAGGTGCCTAGTTTCTGGTACATGAGCTTCGTACAGTTCATCAGATTAGGATCATATTACACGTTCATCGCTTGGATGCCACTAGTCCTCAAAGAAGAATACGGCTTGAGCATCGTAGCTACCAGCGGAGCCATATCCTTGTTAAATCTAGCTGGTATAGTCTCAAACCCGGTTGGTGGTATTGTGGCTGATCGTTTAGGCGAGAAACGTGTATTGATGGCAGGGTTCTTTTCCCTAAGCTTGTTCATTCTACTGTTTACTTTCGGCATCGGAAGCCCGGTTCTATATGGGTTAGTGTTTCTTTTGGGGTGGTTTATCAACTTCACACGCAGCCCCGCCTTCAGTATCATACCCGGGCTATTCGGAGCCGAGACCGCTGGCAGCGTATCAGGCATCAACAACACCTTCGCATCCTTTGGCGCCCTCGTACTACCCTTTGTGTTAGGCTATGTGCGTGATGTAACCAATAGTTACACTGTTGGTTGGTATAGTGTAGCGGGTTTAGCGTTGGTTGCCTCAGTGTTGATGTATTTCGTCGCTGATCCTGATTCTTGAGAATCCTTAATATTTGTATCTTCATTTGGCTACTTGGTGAAAACATGCCCTACTGTCCCAAATGCGGTAATGAGGTAAGTGAACAAGACGACTA